>JBLHNW010000112.1:0-9448 GCA_047622205.1 Paraglaciecola sp. | reverse complement strand
ATTACCCATCAGCATAAACATGTGATCCCTTCTAACGACATGAAGGGATGACGGTTCTTCATTTTAAATCCAATTGAACCAGACGGCCGCTTTTAGTGATACTAAACACCTTAACCAAAAGTGTTCCCGGGACTGGGTACAGGTGAGAAAAACTTAATACTGATTGGTATAATTACCTCTTTGAAATAGGGGCATATTACATATTCAATTACTTCTAAACCGGTTTACTGATGCTTAAAAATTTTCTTAAACGAAGAATTCAAAATCTTTTGGTTTGACACCCAATACATCACATTCAACTGTTTCAAGTAATTTTTCTGCTGTACTACCTAACAAACCAGTCCGATAAGTTGTACCCAACACCAGTATTCCGGCATGTAATATGTCCAGAGTTTTGGGTAACGAGGTTTCAATATTACCGCTAATTAAATGCTGGTTAGCGCTATTAGGTACGAGTTCAGAGCAGACATCTGCAAACTGCTGGTTTTGTTCGTAACGCATTTTGTCCATGACTAAGGATTCGTCTTTTTCGGGATTTCCGGAAAAAACGTCTGCCCACTGTCCACTGACAGTTACAGCTTCAAACAAAATATCCCAATAGCTCGGGTCGAAACAATTACAGGCATGTAGTGGCGTATCTAGTTGTGATGAAATAATTTGCGCGGTATGCAAAATTCGTTTATCTAACTCACTTGATTTGCTCAGATTGTGGTTAGGATCAATTGCTGCGACTACAGAGGCGTTTTCAGGCCATTCTGAATGTTTTACAAAAAGTATTGGCTGCGGACAAGTTTTTAACAACTGCCAATCCGTTGGAGTGAATAAGCGCCGTGAATAGCTTGGGTGTGGATGTGTCGCCTTAATAACCAAATCGGGTTTAAATTTTTCAACAACTTGTAAAATTCCCTGATACACAGGCGAATGCCAAATAACTTCAGATTCATAAGTGATATTCGAGATAGAATTTTGTTTTATTATTTTTTCCAATTTGTGCTCGTGCATCTGTTGAATGGCGGCCTTTGCTTTTGCTAATTGGTGTGCGCTGAGAAAATTATTGGCCACAACAGATGGATAGTACACACAGCTCAGCAGTTTTATTGTTGTCTTATTTTTACTCGCAAATTGTATTGCTCGACTTAATCCGGGTTGGTCTGTCTTGTCTGGATCAATATCGACTAATATTCGCTTAATTGTTTGCATTATTATTGCCCCTTTATTGCGGCTTTAGAATCTGGTTTTAGTGCTAGTACTTCACAACTAAGTTCAGCCAATACACGTTCAGCAGTGTTGCCAATAAATGCAGCAGCCAGTCCAGTGCGACCAACTGTGCCCAAGATCACAAGTTGTGCATCAATCTCTTGTGCAGTTTTGGCAATAGCCGCTTCAGGGCTCCCCTCGACTACGTGCATATTTTCAGCTGCGACATCATGTTTTTCTAAAAGTGTTTGCATTTTTTGATTATGGGCGCTTGCCGTGTCTTTTCTAATCAAGTCGTAGTCGATACCTGGAAGATCGGTTGTGGGACTCATGCTAGGCGTTTGAAAGGTATTAACAGTATGCATTGAGCTTTCAATTAAATGGCCTAGCATTTTTGTGTACTCAAGGATTTTATGATTTAAGGCGATATGCGTTTCATCGTCGGTCATAGGATCAACAGCAGCGAGTAAGGGACCGTCAGACCAACTGGCGCTATTCACCAATAACAACGGGGCAGGGCAAAAGCGCAATAAATGTCTGTCGACTGGCATCGTAAAGGGATTAATACTACCGGCATCGGCGCTAATACGTTTAATCACCAGATCGGGGTTAAGCTCAACAACTGCGTCTTCAATAGCTTCATGTAGCTCTCTATGCCACGCAACACGTACGCTACATTTGATATCTTTCTTATCAAGAACCTCGGCAATAGTGTCCATATACAAGTAGCGATCTGACAAGAATTGTTTTTTCATTTCTTTACGGTGGTCGCTGGAAAGTACGTCAGTTAACTCCATAACAGGCTCATATATGGAGTTAAATAAATGAATATGTACGTCATTGTATTCGGCAAACTTCAATGCCCTCTCTAAGGCTTCGTGTTGTTTACGTTTGCCACTTATGACTACTAGGATCCGCATAGGTGTCAGCATTATTAACCCTCTTCTAAAAAAAGTGTTAGTTTAATATGATGATTCTATTGGTAAATGGAGGATGGGGCTTGATTCAGATCAAGGATGTAGTCGTTTGGGTTTATACCCGTGATCAATGTAAATGCTTGATTTTGTTTGAAGAGAGGAACAGGTTATACACATCTATGATGTTTCCCTCACAGAAGAACAAAAAAACGGTTAGAAACACGGCATACAAAAGTACGTGATAAACGTGAGCACGAACCCAGTAATCTCCAGTCGTCGGGTAATTCACTAAAGTTTAAAAGCGTTATACGTCTTTCTGTTCAACCTTAAATAATATGCACATTTCAAGCTTATAAAAACCGTGCAAGTTGACGTTGCAGGTTCTGATTTTCCCGTATCAAATGTTCTTTCTGCTTGAGCAACTCAATCACCATCGCAACCGCTACCCAGTCGATTTCAAGTTCCTTGTTTAAATTAATGGCTTTTTTTAACCAGTGAACGCTGGTCGGGTCAAATATCCATTCTTCTACATTTTCCCCAGCAACCGGCTGAGCAATTCCGTATTCAACTATTTCAATGATTAATTCCTCGGTTATCTGTTCAGCTTCACATAATTCACTGAGGGAAATTCTTAGGATTGTTTCGCTCATATTAATTGCTCCATTCTGTTCTGGGGTCAAACCCAGCGGTGTCAGCCAACTTTTGCCACAACTCATTGGCATTATCATCACTTTCTGCTGGCATCATTATTTTCAAAACAGCAAACATATCGCCCACAGTGGTTTTACTGTTTAGCCCCTTACCCTTAATACGTAGTTTTTGTCCAGATTGGCTATTCGCAGTGATATTCAGAGTTATTTTTCCGTTAAGGGTAGGGACAGTAACTTTTGTACCCAGTGCAGCTTCCCAGGGAGTGAGGGGTAAGGAGAGAATAAGATCATGGCCTTGCACGTCAAAAAGCGGGTGGGGTACTAAGCGAATATGTAAGTAAAGGTCGCCGTTTGGTCCACCAGATTGTCCCGGCCCCCCCTGACCTTTAAGGCGAATACGCTCACCATCGCTTACACCAAGCGGGATCTTTACTTTTAAGGTTTTTTTACGGTTTATAGCCTGCCCATTTTCAACAACTGGCATCATAAACTCGACGGTTTTAGACTCAATTTTTAATGTATCTTCGAGAAAGATCGGAACTTCAATTTCAGCATCCTGGCCCTTGACCCCAAAACTACCAGCTTGACCTCCGCCAGTAAAACTGCCCCTTCTGCCGCTAGAATCCGCGCCTCGCGATGCAAATATGGAGTTGAAGAAATCGGAGAAATCTGCACCGTCCGTACCCCCAGCAAAACCCTGAGAGTTACTTTGCCAATCGGGAGGTGGCTGATATCCCGGTCCTGGGGAACCGCCATATTTACGCAATTCATCATATTCTGCACGGCGATTTTTGTCTTTAAGGACCTCATAGGCCTCAGCCACTTCTTTAAACTTTTCTTCGGCGTCGGCTGCGGCATTCATATCAGGATGGAATTTAAGGGCCATTTTACGGTAGGCTTTTTTGATCTCTTTTAGCTCGGCATTTTCATCGACGCCAAGAATTTTATAGTAGTCTTTAAAGTCCATCGGTTTATCCTTTGTCTATTTACTCAACAATGCATTCTGCTCGTGATGCGACTTTAATTTCGTCTTCGAGTTAATCATTTGACTGCAAAGATACCAGTCTCCTTCTCGTGCACCTGAAAGAATCTAAGCATCAAAGGTATTTTTCGGGGTCATTTTAAAATGACATTTTTTTGGGGGAAAGGTAGGCAAATCTAGTCCGCCCAGAATATGCGCTAGGACAACCTTTTCCAAATTGTCTTAGAGCATATAACGTATTCAGAATACTGACTAAGAACTTCCTAAGGCACGCGATACTGGCCGTAGTGGGTGTATTGAATAGGTTTTACTTTATATTGAGGTTGTAAAAAGGAAACCAAATCAACCAGTTCAGTGACGGTCATGACATCATTAAATATACGCATTTTTGAAGTGCCATTTTCATCGCTAACACTTTCCAAATTTCTTGCTCTGGGTGCTAGTTCATGAGAAGGATTAATCACTGCTGTGACTAATTGTGCATAAGTTTTAACCATTGATGTGGTGCCACCTAATGGAATAGGGTGCTCAAATTCTTTAATGACCGAGTCGTCTTCAAATCCATTAAGGGAATGACAAGCCAGACATTGATACTTCATGAAAACGGCCTCTCCTTTGCTTGCGTCTCCCTCCGGAAGACTAAATCCTCTTGGTGAGTCAGGACCAGAATTACAACTTATCAAACCTACGGATAAAATCGACAGTAATAACAGCATTACCTTATTCATTTTGTCACCCTCTAATTGATTTTTGTTCTTACTTTAGAATAGATCAGTTCCATTAAAAAAAAACAAGCAAACTTCACGCTTATTGACGCTGATCAAGATTTTAGGAAGTTTGCGGCTGTCGAAGGGATAGGATAGTTTTTCAGGTTTAGTTTGAAACTATTTTATTACGTTTTGGGCTCACTTATTGTAAAAAATACAGGGCAGGGCACTTATAGCAAATGCATACTATTTAATGCTTAAAAGATTTATGTCTTAGCTCTGTTTTTACATTTTACGGACACTCGTGTATATCTAAACGCAACTTATCGATTGCGCCCATATTCTTCGTGAGACGGTACCCAATCTAATGATGAGATGGCGCAGGCTAGTGATATTTCTCCCGCCAGTACTACCGATGCAATAATTTCAGCCAATTTCTTCACCTTATTGGGGCCATCACAATGCAACATTTTAAGGCATTCCTGTTGCGTGCTTAAGCCGGTCCCACCCCCGCAAGTTGCAACGATTAATGCGGGAATGGTTAGCGACAGGTATAAGTCTCCATTTTGATCGACTTCGGAATAAAGTATGGCTGCTGACGATTCAGATACGTTGGCAACATCCTGGCCCGTGGCGATAAACATAGCGGCAATGCCGTTTGCAGAATGCAATCCGGTGTTGGTTGTTCCAGCGAGAAATGAACCCACAGCTGAGACTCGCCCGTGAAAATCTATTTGTTTTGGTTCAACCCGCATTACCCGTAGTAATATGTCTTTGTTAATAGTTACCTCTGCAGTTACCCGTTTGCCTCTGGTACGCATAATATTTATTTGGGATGCTTTTTTATCGGTGGCAAAATTGGACTCTAGAAAAAAATTTCTGACGCCCTTATAGCGCTCTAAAATCCAACTACAGGCAACAAAAGTAGCCCGTCCCACCATATTTTGTCCAGCGGCATCTCCAGTGGTGAAATTAAACCGCAAATAGGCGAATTTGTTAGATAATATATGATCAATATAGCTAAGCCGAACAAAGGGATCAGTCGCCTCAGCCTCTACCCTGACTTGCTCAATATTCGCATCCAACCAACGCACAAAGTCTCTTGCTTGCCGGGCATTATCAAACACAAAAACTGGCGCTCTTTGCATCGCATCACCTACAACAGTGGCGGTAACACCGCCGTTCATATTCAACAATTTCATACCACGATTATAGGATGCTACCAAGGTGCCTTCTGTAGTGGCCATGGGAATTAGAAATTCACCTTTTGCATGTTCACCATTGACCTGTACAGGGCCGGCAATACCGATCGGTATTTGCGCCGCACCGACGAAATGTTCAATATTGCCCTTAATTGAACTAGTATCGAGCCCATAGTTGAATACTTTTTCAGGTACTGTTTGGGTAAAGGTTTTAACAAACTCCTGCCTGGTTTTTATAATACTCGGATTTAGGTCATCAGCAGGGTTGCGCGGTAGTTTGTCGCTGTTATCAATGGCATCATTAAGTTGATCTTCAATACTCAGCTTTATCTTACCAAAAGGAGCAGTTTCTATGCATATATCCAGTAAATGATTGCTGTTTAGCGGTAGTTTAATGTCGGTAATAAAAAACGTTAATTCAGCGCCAAGAGCGAATTGCATACCCGCTGAAGCCTCAATATCAGCAGTGCTTATTTGTTCCTCGTCAACTGAGCTAACAAATATATTATCTGGATTGATTTCCTGTTTATTGATTGTCACTGAAATGATTTTACAAAGAGAAGCGTCTCTAAGGCGATTTTTTAAAGAGAAGCGAACACCACCATTATTCAAACGTAAGCTGCCAATAGTATAGAGTTGTTTGATCATTAATTGAGGAATAAACATTGGGATTCGGACTCTTTTAGGTTCAGTTATAAACAAATTAAGCGGTTGAAATGCCACTATGTGAAATCGGAAATATTATCTGCAGATATTGCATTATTGCCTGATTTAAATATTGATAAGGATCAAACAACCGCTAGGTTTTCCTAAAAACTTGCCTTCGTGCAGCATAACTTTCTGGCTTTGACCATTTCTGCGTTTATCCAACATCAACTCTATGTGACGGCAACATAAATTGAAGACAATGACTGTTTCTAAAATTAACCAGCTTGTTGTGTTTGTAATTAATTGCTGTCATCAATAAATATTCGAGAACCTGACCACCAATTGATTAATGGGTTTTCTGCAGGAATGCGCGCAGTACCATGAAAGCCTATTACCCTTGGAGTAAAGTGTTCTCTACGTCTTTGAGTCTCAAGTTCGACATGGAATACAAAGCCATTTAACGAGCCTGGAATCGGTGCACCCCGTTGCATATCCAGACAGATTGGAGGCTCAGTTTCGTTTAGTGAATCGGCAAATAGTTGTACCTGAAGATAGTTAGCAGGAATATCACCAAAATACACAGATACGGCGAAGTGGCTTGCACCATTTTCTAAATATATACGCAAATCTCCCCAGTGGATTTTGTCTTGATGCGTATACAAGCATGACTCCCATTTGAACAGGGTTTTGGCTAATAATGCATCATTATCACAACGAGCTTTGAAGTCCTGCAAAGCCGGTAGGTATAACTTTTCCGTGTAATCTCTCAGCATTCTGTTACTGCTAAATATGGGGGTAAGCTGAGACATGCTACGGCGTATCATTTGCACCCAATTTACCGGAATACCTGATGGGTCTCGTTGATAAAAACAGGGGATGACTTGCTGTTCCAATAAATCATAAAGTTGCAGTGCATCTCTATTGTCTGCTTCGACAGTATCTATTCCTTCAGCCTGGTATTCAGTACTTCCCAGTGCCCAGCCTAAATCCGCTGCATAGGCTTCTGCCCACCAACCATCTAGTTCGGAAATATTAAGTCCACCATTAACCAATACTTTCATACCGCTGGTGCCACATGCCTCCCAGGGGCGGCGCGGTGTATTTAGCCAAACATCAACTCCGTGAACTAAGTGTTGAGCCAATCTAAGGTCGTAATCTTCGAGGAAAACAACACGAGCTTGAATTTCAGGGCGGCGCAGAAAATCAAACCACTCTTTGATATAGCGTTTACCGGTGTCGTCTCGTGGATGGGCCTTACCTGCGATAATGATCTGCAATGGTGTTTCTGTGTTGCTCAATAAATTAATTAGTCGCTGTTGATCATGGAGTAACAGGTTCGGACGTTTATATTCGGTAAAACGTCTAGCGAATCCCAGGGTAAGAATATTAGGATCAAGCCTGACCATTTCATGTTCTGGTATTTGCCAGCTCGCGTGCCAGTGATCTTGTCTACTCGTGAGTCGCCGACGCACATAGTTAATTAAATTGTTACGCTGCGCCCCTCTTAGGCTCCAGATTTCTTCGTCGCTAAGTTGTTCGATCGAGTCACTCAAAGAGGATTCGAGGCCTAACCAGCGATCTTTGCCACAACTGTTGGTCCAAATTGTATCCGCCAATGCTGAATCCCATGATGGCATATGGACGCCATTGGTAATATGACCTACAGGAATCTGAGACAGTGGCCACTGAGGATAAATATCAGCAAAAATACCCCTACTGACCCTACCATGTAAGCGACTTACACCATTAATCTGTCCACAGGTCCTTGCAGCCAGGTAGGCCATGTTGAAGGCCTCTGTAGGATGGTAAGGGATTTTCTTGCCAAGATTGAGTAGTTCCTCAGGTTCTATCCCCAAACTTTCCGCATACACACGTCCATAACGTTCCAATAGACTCACTGGGAAGGTATCGAATGCTGCTGTAACTGGAGTATGAGTGGTGAATATATTGCCCGCACGAGTTGCCCAAAGAGCTTGCCAAAAGTTCAGCTTATATTTTTCCATAAAACAACGGGCCCGCTCTATGGCTGCGAAGGCTGCATGGCCCTCGTTTAAGTGACAGATTTCAATCTCTAATTTAAGCGTTTCTATAATTTGCCATCCACCAATACCCAAGACTATTTCCTGAACTAGTCGTAACTCCTCGGAGCCGGCATAAAGACGCCCGGTTATTGCTTGATCAAGTGGGTTATTTAGAGGGTCATTACTGTCTAACAAATACAAGGTCGTTCGGCCAACTTGTGCTTGCCAAACTTGAAAATAAACAGTCCGTCCGGGAAGCTCGATATTAATGGTTAGCCAGGCCCCTTGTTCTGTAAATACAGGCTGCAAGGGCAAGTTTCTGGAGTCGTTATGGGGATATATTTCGTGCTGCCAGCCATTGTTATCTAGATATTGACGAAAATAACCTTCATCGTACAATAATCCGATCCCTATGGCTGGCAAACCGAGATCACTGGCGGCTTTGAGGTAATCACCTGCCAGCACGCCTAAGCCACCTGCATATAAAGGTAAGGCTTCGCCTAAACCAAATTCCATACTGAAATAGGCAATTTTTGCTTTTTTAGTATCGTCAAAATGTCGATCTGCCCAACAACTACGATTTTGGTATTCATCTCTGGCTCTACTTAAGGCCTCAATTTGTAGATCAAACTTTTTGTCCCTCGACAGTTTTGATAAGCGGCTAACGGAAAGCTTTTGCAGCACTGCGTAGGGGTTGCGTGTCGACTTCCATGTCGCTGCATCTAAATATTCCCAAAACTCATCCCCAGCATGACTCCAGGTCCAGCGTAGATCTGTGGCTAAGGCCAAAATCTGTTTTATTAAGGGTTCTAACTCAGGTGGAATATTTCTAGCGAGTAATAACATGAACTGAGCCTGTAAATGACTGCGAATTTAAAGTTTAGGGGCAGCATTATGCAGAACCAACTTTTTATTTCATTGATATCGATCAAGGTTTACCTATTCCAGATGTCGAGCCTTGGTAGATAAACAACTTTACATTTTTTTTGTAAACAGGCGGCAACTAGAACAAAGGTAGCATGGATATATGAGGGTATGAGGAGCTCATCGATTTGCCAGCCGCCATGTAATTTCGATGATTCTGGTATAGGTCAGGCTTAACACCGCTAACAAGTAGTTTTAGC
>JBLHNW010000111.1:0-9522 GCA_047622205.1 Paraglaciecola sp. | reverse complement strand
TTACAAAACAATGCTTAATACCATAGTGAACGCAAATTGATGCCGCTGATAGATATAAACCAACGGCGATGAATGGGAAGCATCGAAGTTCTCGCTCAGAATAAATTCGTTCATTAATCACACCAGTGGCGGAACCTATAAATCTATCCGCTTGACGTTTCCTGAACTGCGCTGGAACAGCCAATCTTGAAATTTCGCATATTTCGTTTCGTGGGAAATCCTTGGGATGAACGTTGTTGTCCGAAATAGTGCTGATACAGTATTTTTCGATGGGCAGTAGTTGTTGTTTACTTTCTGAACGCACAACTCTTACCGTTCCTGCATATTCTCCAGTGGGTATATGTCTGATTAAGCAATGTGAGGAGTGTTCGTCAAATACGTCAATCTCCATTTGATTTGGCTCAAGAGCCTCATATTTCAGCTCTTCACAGTATACCTTGTGTCGAATCTTAAAGGATTCTTCCTTTAAATCTTCGCTATGAGCAAAAACTGCTGACAAATATTCAGAGAAATGGTCTGATATTTGAGTCGTTTTTCGACTTACTGCAAAGTCCATGGCTTTCTTAATTAGAGGGCCAATAATAGGTTTGTTTACATACTTGCGTAAGTGTTTCATAGGTCTGTGTGTTCCCTAAGTATCGTTCGCACAAAGCACTCAATTACTGCCATTAAAGAAAATCATTAAGCTTATCGGAACATTCCTTATGATGTAGTATAGCCAAGCCGATAAAACCGTTCATTCAGTATATCGAAATGAGACGCCGTAAATATAACCATCGCGTATCAATTTAATGTGAATTTAATTTACCCATGTCAACGCCATTTTTTCCGGCATGGATATTTTCAAACGTTGACGTCACGATCAGTAATCTACCACTTGTTCGCTCATATTGATTCAATACTTTAATCTAAACATCCAAATAGTCATGAAACAGTCAGCATTAAAGTCAGAGTTATAGCAGATCTAATTTGGACAAAGTAAGGATGTTTTAAAATTTTCCATGGAGACTAATTACTTAATAAGTCCACTGTTATCTATTTGCTCGTGTTTGCTTCGACTAATCCATTTGACTCAATTCAAATAAAAATCCCTATACCACTTCACGAAATTGCCAATTCCTTGTTCAATATCGACGCTTGGTTTATAGCCTAGTTGATCCACCAAAGCACTTACATCTGCATAAGTGTCAGGCACATCACCTGGTTGCATAGGGAGCATTTCTTTTATGGCTTCCTTACCAATTGCTTTTTCCAAGGTCACAATGAAATCGAGTAAATTCACCGGATTATTAGCGCCAATATTATACACTTTCCAGGGGGCCTTACTGGTGCTGGGGTCCGGTGTTAGTCCCTGCCATTCAGTATTACCGGTCGCATTATTGTCAAGGGTTAAAATGATGCCACTTACTATATCGTCTATATAAGTGAAGTCCCTTCGATGATTTCCATAGTTAAATACTTGAATGGGCTGTTCATCAATAATAGCTTTAGTAAATTTGAATAAAGCCATGTCAGGTCGTCCCCAGGGGCCATAAACAGTAAAAAATCGTAGTCCCGTAGTAGGTAGATCATACAGATGGCTATAAGTATGGGCCATTAGCTCATTAGCCTTTTTACTAGCAGCATACAGAGAGACCGGATGATCCACATTGTCGCTAACTGAGAAAGGCATCGATTTGTTAGCACCATATACGGAACTGGAAGATGCATACACCAAGTGTTGAACACCGTTGTGCCTGCACCCTTCCAATACATTCAAATAGCCAACAATGTTGCTCTCTACGTAGGCATGGGGATTTTCAATCGAATAGCGAACACCGGCCTGAGCTGCCAAATGCACTACCTTATCGAATTTCTGATCTGCAAATAACTGTTCCATTGCAGAGCGGTCGGCGATGTCCATTTTTATAAATCTGAAATTGGCCGCCTGAGGGTGAGATTCAAGCTCTTTAATCCTGCCGTGTTTGAGTGCGACATCATAATAATCGTTTATATTGTCAATACCAATTACAGAGTCGCCTCTTGATAGTAAGTAACGGCTAACATAAAACCCAATAAAACCAGCCGCGCCTGTAACAAGTATTTTCATTTAGCTCTCAATTTATATTCGTTTTCGATTCACTAGGTTTTAGTCTACAAATTTGCTAGTAGCTTCAAGAGTATTTAGTGATCATAATAGGTCAGCAATATTACTAACTTCGAATTATTATGTATATCATTGATTTTCACTTCATAAGCTTAAGCAAAATTATTGGCATGTTGCTTTTGATTACCATTAACATCACTCGCCCTTCTGCCCATCCTATAGAGAATATGGTTGCTAAAGTTAAACCTTCAGTGGTGGGAGTTGGCTTGTATGATGCGCTGTCGAGTCAGAGCCATCAATTACAGGGCAGTGGATTCGTTTTTGGTGACGGGACACTGATAGCAACCAACTACCATGTGGTTTCCAAACCTCTTGACCCTCAAATTGTGCAATATCGAATTGTTTTCTCGGGAACAGGTCGATCACCCAAAATTCATAGGGCTGAGGTTGTTGCCAGCGATCCCGCTCACGATCTGGCAATATTGAAGATTCAGCAACCCTTAACCGCCGCTTCTTTATCTTCCGATAAATTTTTAGCAGATGGAAGTGAAGTGATATTGACCGGCTTTCCTATCGGTGCCGTACTAGGACTATATCCAGCAACGCATCGAGGAATTATCGCTGCAGTTACGCCGGATATCATCCCCAGCGCCAACTCAGATAAACTGACCAACAATATGTTAAGCAGGTTGAAGACGCCGTTTATGATTTATCAGTTAGACATAACAGCCTATCCTGGCAACAGCGGCAGCCCTGTATATAGTGCAAAAAATGGAGAGGTAGTGGCGGTATTAAATAAAGTATTTATTAAAGAAACCAAAGAATCAGTATTGGAAAAACCAAGCGGTATAAGTTACGCAATACCTATTCAGTATCTGCGAGCATTAGCCAAAAAGAATGCGTTAGCCTTATAAGTATCGCTAAATTGGCTCGACAGTGTCTTTTTCGAATAGTGTTTTTATATTTCTAGAGGCTTTTTTGTACAGGTGAGGTAACAGCAATCTCAGTGGCATACGAAGCCGATGTCCGCGGATATACAGCAGAAACTCTGCAATAGGCGTAAACATTGTTCTGCAAGAAGAATGATTGGGCACAAATAATTGCTGAAAACACCAATTCACGATCCTTTGTGAAAACATTTTATCTGTCGATAAACGTTGTTTAACATCTGCCGAAAGTGGCAGAGAAAACACCTTATGATTATTGCGTATCGCTAATTTAACATACGTTCCCAAACCAAGTTCATCAGCCCGCACCAGTAGCTTTGACAGAGCTTCAGGATCTTTTTCAAGAATGCCTTGTAGCATCATATAAATATCGGATAAATCTCTAAGACTATTATTAAATTCACTTTCGGCAAATAAATGAACACAACAATGGATCAACATATCTAACTCATCGAGTACCAAACACAAACCGATATCATCTAAGTGAATCTCTCTCAGCTTAAACTGTTTGGAATCCGGCGCCGATTGGTTTGTTAAAGGCAGAATGTTGTGGTGTACATCGATGACCGTATCTCTTTGAGAGTGCCTTAGTGGCGGGATTTCGTGCATCCATTGGCGATAGTACTGTTGGTCATAATCATCCTGTACAGTCTTGACCCAGCCGTTTAACAAAAGGCTTACTTCAACACTGCGGATCACGTTTTTTGCAACCATAATATCTATGTCAGAAAAGGTACGTCCCTCGGAACAAGGCAATTTCAGGGCACAATATGCCGCACCTTTTAATACCACTATATTCTCTTCGATTTTATCTGTGGCACGTAAAATTTCTCTAATTTCGAATAAGGTTTGCATCTTTTGCTTATTAGAGATGGCCCAAGCTGATTCAAGGTGGTTTTTCATTCGCTCAGGAAGATCAATTTTCTGCTGCTGAAATATATAGCAAAGCCTACCAAGTAAGTTACTTGCTCTAGCTTGTACCAGGAGTTTATTCCAATCTTCGGTACTAAAATTATTCACCGATTGTGGCTGATAAATAGCTTTAATTAACTGGCGTTCCACTAATCTTCTACCAAATTAGTTAACACACTATTGGCTTCATCAAACTGACTATATTCAAACATGTAACATTTTGCATTTGTCATAGTTTGCGCCATTATTTCAAAGCCAGCTTTACCCAAAGCATGATAATTAAAGCTATTCCCAATCAGTAATGAAAATGCGTCTAGCTTATTTAATGGAAAAAGTTGAGCTTTACTATTGGCTTTGTATTTTGGGAATACAAAATGACTAATTGGTGCCGGAATATGCATTTTTTCAACGCTATCTAATTGCGGTTTCAATAATGAAACAGAACCTTTATGAGTATCATGAGCGACAGAACTAAAAACAGCTTGTTTAGCATAATTTTGCAGTATGCTAATAGATTGGTTTTTTAGATTAATTGGTCGGGTACAGGGGTAGCCAAGGCCATCATGCATATCAATTAATGCGATTTCGTCAGAAAACAAGCGCCATCCATTAAATGTCATTGCTGCACACAGCGTACTTTTTCCTGAGCCTTGTGGTGCAGGCAAAATTATCGCCTGGCCATTCTTTTCAATAATTGCCGAGTGCAACATTAAATATTGATGTGCGTAGTTCGCAATACACCAGTTCATACCCCACTCGAGCATTGGATATGCCTGGCTAACCGGCAGTGGTTTAAACGGTTGTCTATCATCCAAAGAAAATTGTGCCTGAGGACGATAAAATTTGCGAAGACCTGAAACTGGTTTAACTGCGACACTAAAATCAATAAAGCTGTCATCTGCTAACCTGGGGTAATGTTGGTAAAGAGTCGTTAAATCCTGGTATGCAGAGGGGGTATCGACCAAAATCTGAAAATTAAACGGGCCAATGGGTATTTTAATTGATGATTTACTGAGCGTTGTCATAGGCAATCTTTACACTTCCACAATAATGTCAGCTGCCAAGGCGTCTATGATGAAAGTTTCAACCAGATCGGTTGGTGCCTCTTCAGAATCATCTAAGATCGCAGTTAATGTTGCACAAAGCTGTTTTGAATTATGTGTCTGCTGCTGTAAGAGTTTAATCAAATGGGCTTGAGGGTATGGAATAAAATGAGTGTCCCCCCTAAAACTATCAAAGAGGGCAAGGCCCTCTTTGAATTCTTTGACGTTAACATACTTGGAAAGGCGATACTCCATACCTTACTAAGTTCCTGTTATCTAAAAATTGAATTAGCCCTGGGATGCAATTAATAAATCAATAAACTCAGCAACCTTGTCAGTGTCGGTCGTAGTAAGTTTTAAATTGATTTCTATAATGTCAGCCGCACTGAACGGGTAGGGGGTAGCGCGATCCCAAAGACCAGCATCTTGAGTTGCGGCATTAAGTAGGGCTGCCGTCATTTGCTTATAGTATTCCTGACTAGATTCTATTGCGCTAAAAAATGAACCATCTAAAGTCATATTTCCACGTATAAATTGACTTGGCCAATTGTCAAAAACCGAATCTGCTGCCTCATCTTTAGAATAAGCAACTTGACTGTTAGGGGCATTATCCCACCAACCTTGGTTGTTGGCATGACCTTGTTTCCAACCGCCCGGGCTATAGCCGAAAAAGTCCCTGCACATATCCGTGCCAGTAGATACATTGCCAGAGAGTGTGCCAGATAAAGAGCATTGTCCAGCCCATACGGGGCGACTAGATACCGTCGCAAAAAGTGCTGAGCCTGCAGCCGCTTTTTTAATTAATCCACGTCGTGAGTTAATCATTTCGTCTACATTGTTGTTTTCAGATTGCTTCATACATCCTTTACCTTTAATAATAATAAACTCGACATTTAGGTGTCAGCTTATTTTACAAATCGTTTGCTATAAGCACATTATCAGTAACTTATACATATTTCGTACCAATATCAATTTATTCTCTTTTTTATTTGTAATTTTTGCACCGTTTTCAACCGAACGAACTCAATTCGGCGCTGTTGTTTTTACGTTTTGTTGGAACGTAGCCAAGCTTTCATTTGTTGTCTTTTCAAATGCAATACGGGTTCTGTATAGCCATTAGGCTGTGATTGCCCTTTAAATATCAGTTCGTGAGCCGCCTGAAAAGCAATTGAACGTTCAGCATTTGGAGTCATCCTGATATATGCACTGTCGTTGCTATTTTGCTCATCGACTAATATTGCCATGCGCTGCATCGCTTGATTTACTTGATTTTCAGCGACAATGCCATGTTCAAGCCAGTTAGCAATATGTTGACTGGATATGCGCAGTGTCGCTCGGTCTTCCATTAAACCAACATTATCCAGGTCGGGTACTTTTGAACACCCAACACCTTGGTGGACCCAACGTACAACATAACCCAAGATGCCTTGCACATTATTGTCGAGCTCATGTTGAATCTGCTTTCCGTCCAACTGGCTGTCGTCAACCATTAGTGGCACAGTTAATATATCGTTCAGACCATCAAATTCGAGGCTACTTAAACTTACTCGATTAGTAAATACATCAGTCTGATGATAATGCAGTGCATGAAGTGTTGCTGCAGTAGGCGAGGGTACCCACGCAGTATTGGCGCCAGATAGGGGGTGGGCGATCTTAGCTTTCATCATGTTTGCCATTTGATCGGGAATTGGCCACATGCCTTTGCCTATTTGCGCTTTACCAGACATGCCAGTATCGAGCCCTACAATTACATTCGATTTTTCATAGGCAGTTAGCCAGGATCTGTTTTTTATTTCTGCCTTTGTGGCAAAGGGCCCCAATAACATTGACGTATGTATTTCATCACCGGTGCGATCTAAAAAGCCCGTGTTAATAAAGACCGCGCGCTCTCTGGCCGCATAGATACAAGCCTTCAAATTAATGCTGGTACGACGTTCTTCATCCATGATGCCCATTTTAATGGTGTTTCTGCTGAGTTCTAAGGCATCCTCCACTCTGGCGAAGAGTCTGTCTGCAAAAGCAACCTCGTCCGGGCCATGCATTTTCGGTTTTACTATGTAGATACTTCCAGCCTGGCTGTTCGTGAAATTGCTGTTCTTGAGTAAATCATGCTTGCCTATCAGACTCGTGATCATGGCATCCATAATACCCTCCGGAACTGCTATCCCGTTGAATAGAATGGCATCATTGTTCATTAAATGTCCCACGTTTCTTACAAACATTAGGCTTCTTCCAGGCAGTGTTATTTGCCCAGCGCCGTTCTGATTTGGGATGTTTTTTGCCAAGGAATGATAGCTTCTATCGGCATTCATATGGCGGGTAATATTTTTGTCGGGTTTCTTTACAGTTGCACTGAGGGTGCCATTCATCAAACCTAACCAATTTCGATACACTAATGTTTTATCTTCCGCATCTACGGCGGCTACAGAGTCTTCACAATCCATGATGGTTGTCAGCGCAGATTCAACAAATATATCCTTAATTCCAGCCGGGTCTGTTTTGCCTATTATATGTTCTCGATCCAGTTGAATTTCGATATGTAGGCCATGGTGTTTAAGCAGGATAGCTGATGGATTGGATAATTCTCCCTGATAACCAATCAGTTGCGCAGGATCTTGCAAGGCAGTTAGTTGCTGATTGCTAAATGAAATAATTAAACTACCAGAACTTATGTCATACGCAATTGCGTCTTCATGTTTACCAGCTTGCAAGGGACAAATGGTATTTAACCAGTGACGCGCGAATTTAATGACTTTCTGCCCACGTACTGGGTTATAAGTTTTACCCTTTTCCGCACCATCTACTTCATCAATTACATCAGTTCCGTAAGCCGCATCGTACAAGCTTCCCCACCTGGCGTTTGCAGCATTGAGTGCAAATCGAGCATTATTAATCGGTACCACCAATTGCGGGCCTGCCATGCTGGCAATTTCGACATCGACATTATTGGTGCTGATAGTGAAGTCTTTAGGTTCGGCTTGAAGATAGCCAATTTTTCTTAAAAAATCCTTATAGTCGTTTATTTCAAGGTTGTTCTTCAAACGGCAATATTCATCAATCTGGTTTTGCAGTTCGTCACGAATCGACAACAGTGCCTGATTCTGTGGAACGAGTTCATCTAGGATATCCTCGAAGCGCGACCAAAAATCCTGTGAGGAAATCTGACTTCCGGGTAGCGCCTCACTGTTGATAAATTGCTCGAGTTCCTGGGCAACTTGTAAGCGGCCATGGTGAATGTATTTTTGCATTATTTTGATCCGTTCCTGAAAAACTATCCAAATAGTTTACGGAGATAGTATTATTCTGTTTAATTAATGATTTCTATCTTTGCTATCACTGCTGTGAATGTAGCAAAGATTTTCATCGTTATGTTTTAATGAGTTGCTAACTCGTCACCTATTCCTGCAATGAGTCTGCGCAACCACATATGTCCAGCGTCATGCTGGAGTAATGCACTCCAGGCCATTTTCAGAGCAATCGGTGGAATATCAAAGGGTGGAGGCAGTATTGTTACTTCAGGATCATTGATATAAAGGTTAGCGGCCCGACTCGGCAGAGTGGCGACAAAATTTTGGGCTTTAGCGAGTTGCAGTGCGACGTGATAGTGTCGAGTAAATACTCGTATGTCACGCTGTTTGCCAATTTTGGTTAATTCAGCGTCCACCCAACCAAGCTTTTGCACTTCATTCGGATCAATACCGACTCCCACACCAAAGCCCGTTTTACTGACCCAAATATGTTTGCTTGTAAGGTAACTATCCAAATTGAATTGTTCGATAATTGGATTTTTACTGTTCATGGCACATGAAAAAGAATCATACCAGACTACTTTTTGGTGGAAGGATAAGGGCAGTTCTTCGAAGCGATTAATCGCCATATCTACTCTTCCCTGCTCCACGTCGTGGAAAGTAACGTCACTTGGTGTAATGATGTCGAGCGTGATGTTTGGTGCGATGTTGGCCAGTTGGCGAATGACTTCAAGTAACAATGTAGATTCTGCGTAGTCGCTGGCCATGATGCGAAAGGTACGTCTGCTGCTAGCGGGGGAAAAATCAGTTTCTGGTTGAATCGAAGCTTCTAGTTTTGCTAACACGTCGCGGATCACTGGTTTTAATTCTAGTGCTCGTTTGGTTGGTGTCATGCCATCACTGGTGCGCACCAATAAGGGATCTTTAAATAAATCTCTAAGGCGCTTTAAGCCGTTACTCATTGCTGGTTGCGTAATGCTAAGTTGATTCGCAGCTTTGGTGACGCTGCCCTCGCGCAAAAGCACATCAAGATAAACGAGTAAATTAAGGTCAATTTTGGCGATATTCATTAAGGTAATGGCTCTAACAAAGGTTATTCCTGTAGCGAATTCTACCTATTAAATATCCATATGTCTGATCGATTGTTTAAAACCAATAACTATTTATAAAAACACATTGATATCAAAGATTAACATTTTTTTGACGATGTATTGATGGGCGTTTTTTTTAACAAAACGTCAGAATTAGCTGATGAATATCTAAGACTTATGCGGCAGCTTATTTTT
>JBLHNW010000110.1:0-9525 GCA_047622205.1 Paraglaciecola sp. | reverse complement strand
ATGCCGTTCAAACGGGACAGCTACCTGAACTATCGTCTAATCTGCGGCCCGCAGATGTAGGCTTATCTTCTGAGCAGGTCATTGACCTGTTTGAAACCCAGGTTATGAGCCGTCATTTGGACTTGCAGTCCAGAGTGATGCAAAAAAAGGGGCAAAGCTTTTACACCATTGGCAGTGCAGGGCATGAAGGCAATGCTGCTTATAGTTTAGCCTTCAGGCACAATGATATGGCGTTCTTGCATTATCGCAGCGGTGCTTTTGTGATCCAGCGCGCCAAAAAAATCCCGGGCCAAACGCCGCTATACGACATGTTACTTAGCTTTGCAGCTTCTTCAGATGATCCTATCTCCGGAGGCAGACACAAGGTACTAGGCAGTAAGTCGCTATTTATCCCGCCACAAACCAGCACCATTGCTTCTCATCTGCCCAAAGCCGTGGGTACAGCGTTTAGTATCAGCCTGTCACGCAGCATGGACATTAACAATGTGCTGGCTAAAGACGGAGTGATTATTTGCAATTTTGGAGATGCCTCATCCAATCACTCGACCGCTCAGGGCGCAATTAATGCTGCGGCATGGGCCGCTTATCAGTCAGCTCCATTGCCAATAGTCTTTGTTTGCGAAGACAACGGTATAGGTATTTCCACCGCAACACCAAAAGGCTGGATACAGGCTAATTTTGAAAACAGGCCCGGTCTTGAATATATTCAATGTGACGGCTTAGATATACTCGATACCTACCAAAAGGCCAAACAGGCAGAGCACATCGCCCGTGTTCTGCATAAGCCGGTATTTTTACACATGCGAACAGTCAGGCTGTTAGGCCATGCCGGTTCAGATTCTGAGTTTACCTATCGAAGTCAACAATATATCGAGCAAACCGAAGCTCAGGATCCTTTGTTATTCAGCGCCGGAATTTTGCTTGATAACGAGTTAATGACAAAGCAGCAGATTGTAGATTTGTATAATGGTATCGAAAGCAAAATTAAAGCAATTAGTGAGTTGGTCACTACACGTCCTAAACTGACTAGTGCCGCGGAGATAAAACGCAGCATTTTGCCAACAGAACACCAGCCTTGTGGTGCTGTAAATATATCCCCAGCAACACGTCAGCAATTGTTTTCCCATGAAAAGCATAACTTGCCGAAAAAACAGCATTTAGCGAAATTGTTAAATTGGACCTTGCTAGATTTAATGGCCAGCTACGACAGTATTGTTATGTGTGGCGAAGACATTGGCAAAAAAGGGGGTGTTTACAACGTCACCGCTAAACTATGTGAAAAATTTAGCGCTAAACGTGTCATAAATACCCTACTCGATGAGCAATCGATTTTGGGTATGGCAATAGGTTTAGCTCACAATGGTTTTTTACCGATACCGGAAATTCAATTTTTAGCTTATGTGCATAACGCTGAAGATCAGATACGTGGCGAAGCTGCCACATTGCCATTTTTCTCAAACGGTCAGTTTACTAATCCCATGGTGATACGCATTGCTGGATTGGCTTATCAGCGCGGTTTTGGTGGGCATTTTCATAATGACAATTCTTTTGCGGTTTTCCGTGATATCCCTGGCTTGGTTATTGCCTGTCCGTCCAATGGTGCAGACGCCGTAGAGATGTTACGCACATCCGTGCGTATTGCCCAAGAGCAGCAGCGAGTGGTGATTTTTATCGAACCTATTGCTCTGTATATGAAGAAAGATCTTCATCAAGAAGGCGATGCTCTTTGGTCTTTTGACTATGTTACTCCAGAAAAAGCCGAACCCATGGCCCTGAGCAGTTTGGGAATATATGGCGAGGGCAAAGATATATGCATCATCAGTTACGGCAACGGTTATTATCTTAGTCGTCAGGCTGAACATATTCTGGCTGATAAAGGGATCGCGGCAACGGTTATCGACCTGCGATGGTTAGCTCCTTTAGACGCGGAGGCTATTTTGGCTGCCATTGGTGAGCAGCGACATGTCTTGATTGTGGATGAATGTCGCCGCACGGGTTCGATTAGTGAAGCCCTAACCACCATGATTGTTGAGGCAAACCAGTCGCTTGATGCCAAGATGCCAAATATTCAAAGAATTACCGCTGAAGACTGTTTTATTCCATTGGGCAGCGCAAGCTATGAAGTATTGCCATCCTCTGAGCAAATCGTTGCCAAGGCACAAGCGATGCTTGTTCAATCGAGTGACGACAACTCGCCCATTACCTTACAGAAACTACCCGGATAAAACCCTTGAACAACACAGAGCAAAAGACTAATAAAAAACGTGCGGTGGTTATTTGTCCCGGACGCGGTACCTACAACAAAGATGAATTAGGGTATTTGCAGCGCCTGCACAGTGATAAGCAAGAGATGTTAGTAGCGGTAGATACAAACCGAGCGGCAAGAGGGCAGATATCCATTGCCGAATTGGATCAATTGCCTAAGTACAATATGCGTTTACATACTGCCGGAGAAAACGCATCTTCACTTATTTACGCCTGTGCTCAGGGTGACTTTGAGGATATTGATACAGAGGAATATGACATTGTGGCTGTCACCGGAAATTCTATGGGATGGTATATTGCCTTGGCCGTGGCCGGAGTCCTCAATCGTGCTAATGCTATTGAACTGATTAATACCATGGGTTCGATGATGACGGACAAAGTGATTGGTGGTCAGTTAATTTATCCTGTCAGCGATGAGCAATGGCAGCAAGATGTGAGCTTAAAAAATACCATTGACTCCTGCCTGTCTGAAGTTAATCAATTGGTCGGGGCTGAGGTGTATCCATCAATATATCTAGGTGGTTATCTGGTGCTCGGAGGTAACGAGATAGGGCTGCAGGAAATCCAAAAGCGCCTGCCGGTGGTCGCTGACAAATTTCCCATGAAGTTATTTAATCATGCCGCGTTTCACACGCCTTTGTTAGCTGATATAGCGAGCAAAGCTCAGCAACTTCTGCCCAGTTCGTTGTTTGAAGCACCTGCCCTACCCTTGATTGATGGACAAGGAAAAATTTGGCAACCCCATACTGCAGATCTTCAAGCCTTGTACCAATATACCTTAGGTAAACAAGTCATTGAACCCTACAACTTCAGCAAAGCTATTGAGGTTGCACTGAAAGAGTTTGCTCCCGACAAATTGATTATTCTCGGTCCTGGCGCAACTTTGGGCGGCGCGGTAGGCCAATGTTTAGTGCAGCACAAGTGGTTGGATATTGAGTCGAAAAAAGATTTTATAGAAGGTCAGAAACATCAACCATTTGTATTGGCTATGGGAATGCCAGAACAGCGCAAGGAAGTCATTTCGTAGGCCCTGCCCTTACAAATTAAGTCTCCAACAATTAGTTGTTTTTTCAGAACAATCCATCAATTGAAGTTCCAAGTGAGTGATGCTAACTTACTTGGAGCCTTATTGAATCCAACAAGATTTCAATAAGGCGAGTTCCTATAACAAGTAACAAAGCTTCGCGTCAAAAAGGGGAACGACATATTTGTCGTTATTGCACATAAGGCCTACCAAAGCTGCATATCATAAGCCTGACAATGACATAGAAACATTAGCGCTAATCAAACCAGCGAATTCAGGAGATAAAATGAAACTGATACTACCCAGTATTTTAATAAAACTCCCACAAGGTCTCCTGATATCTTTAAGTTTATTCAGTCACAACTTGGCGGTGCGCCTTAGAACAACTCTTGAAAAATTGACCATAAATTGAAGATCATCTCAGCCATAAGTATTTTGATGTTTGCTCTTGGCTTGGCTGGGTGTATAGCCACGTCTCAGCCAGAGGCAATCAACTCTATTGTTATTCAAAACAAGACTGGCAGTGTATTAAGCGATGTAAGCCTTAAAGTGCCCAAAACGGGAGGTGTTGTATCGTGCAGCTCTATCCCGCCGAATGGGGAGTGTTCCCTCGGGTTTAAGGAACGTGAAAGTCAAAGTAATCCTGTTGTAATTTCATGGATTCAGAATGGGAAACCCTACAGCCAAAGTCTTTCAGCGAATATGATAGGCCATCAAACTAGTGAATTGCCGCTAACCGTTTATCTGAGTATTTTAGACTATGGCGTTATTCAGGCCAGAATGGAGTAAACACCGATGTTGATTAAAAAAAATATCGACTCATCATAAAAGTCGTTACAATATAAAAGACTCCCTCTGCATTACTTTAGAGAATGTAGAAATAAATAATCCCAGATAAAAAAGTGCAACTTTACACAATAAATATTGAGATAAAGAGCTAAATATACATGAAAAATGCGTTACTAATTTGCTTTACCTTAGGTTTACTAACTGCCTGTTCATTAATGCCTCAAAACGTTGACACTCAGATCATCGCCAATGAGATACAAGACTACAAAACCTATAGCTGGTTACCAGATAAAGCCTTGCGATTTGTTCCAGCAATTCCCCTGGAAGTTGTCAGAAAAACTGATGAATTGTTAGCCGAGAAGGGTTATCAAAGATTGGACGCAGGGGAAACTGACTTTCAACTCTCTTTCCAACTCGCACCGACAGAAAGTAATACCGAATTTAGAGAAAATACTAGTTATGGTGAAGGCGGCCCGAGCCTAATTTGTCAGGCAGGAAATTGTGAGTCAACAAAGGAACATGATGCTGTTGTTGAATATATAGCCGTAATTTTATTGCAATTAAAAGCGCAAAGCACAAAAACTCAAGATGTGTTATGGCATACAAAATCAGAAACCAGTGCCAATATTGAGATAAATCTGCTCAAGCAAACCAACAATCTGAATGTCAGACAAGCAACACGCATCATCGGCAGAATGGTGCAGCAAATGCTGGAAGAAGTCCCTGCAAGAAATTAGCGCTTAACAAGGAATAGGTTTTGAAAGTTTGTACTTCGCCTAGAACTAGCGAACGATTGTTTTTCATGTTTGAATAATTGTATGACTGGTTTTCGAACAGAGTCGCCATTCAGGTAATCCAATCGAAGGGTAGAGTGGCCTGTTGGCGACAGTATTGTGTGGCATTGTCAGCAGTGCATTGCTAACAACTATAAGGCGTTTGTGAGGGCAAAGCCGATACCAATACGCTGCTGTGAATGATTGTAGTCAATCAAACTTTCACCGTAACCAGCATTATATTGCAGATATCCGCGAAGCTTTCCCCAAAGAGGAAAGGTAAACCCGAGTTCACCCCCACCCTTATGTTTTGCAAAATTTTGACGGCCTTTAAATGATATTTCGTAATCATTCCAAGCATAAGCCATGGATAATTCGAAATGCCCCATGTAATCACCTATATCGGGATTATCGTCGCCTTCATCCAAAAAAGGTAATTGTATTGTTCCATCCTCATTAAATTGAGCGACCTTATCGTCTTCTGGAAGTCGCCACCAAGGGCGCAAAGCCATCGCAAAATTTCCCTTTTCCATAAGAAGTTGCAAGTATAATCGATTCCAGCTTCTGGACAATAACTGCGAGCGTCCATTTGATTGATGTTCAAAACCAAAGGCTAAACCGGTGTTGCTTTCCAGCGGACTCCACTCTAATGGGGTAAGATAAAAAATTTCTGGCTGATAGTTAGTTTCTCGAAATGGTTTAGAGATATTTTGAGAATACACCTGCCACCATGATTGCAGTGTGATCCCTACATAGAGTCCATCACCATCAATAAGTAAACTTTTGTGGTTAAGGGGGACTTTCAAACTAATTTGGAATTTAGATTCTATATTTTCCAAGTTTTCAGCCCACTCCCCAAAAGCGTCATAGGCCTCCGAATTGATACCATCTGTCACACTAACAGGTAAAATGTAGTTCATTTTATGCGGAGTGATCACGTACGGATCCCATTCGCTTTGACGCTCAGCCGCGATGCGCTTTGAAATTAAGCCGGCCTTTCTTATGGGTTCTTGTCTTTCTACACAAAGCTCAAGCAGTTGCTGAATAGTGGTGTTTTTATCTTCGCTTTTAAGCGCTTTAAGCAGACAGTCATCTTTTTCGGTGTTGACTGCCGCTGCAGATGCTCCATGAAACGCGAGTGAAAATAAAATCACAGCATTGTGTAACAAAGTAGAATTCCTATGCATATAAATCGATACCTAATTGTCATGAGAAATTTAGTTTTTATATCCTAACATCGACAAATAGTTGCGCCTAACCATTGCACTATTACTCGCTGAAAATTTGATTATTTCGCTGAAATATAGCGATATTTCTTGTTTAACAGGGCTAATTTCACCAAGATAAAAGCGCTCGATATAGTCGTTCAGGTAATCCAAACGAGCTCATAATTTCGATACTATTGGCATATATATCTATTAAATCCAACAAAGAAGGCCGCGATGTAAGTTTCATCATATTCGTGTTGACGCAAATTGATTTGCTTTTGGCTGTGTCTGATTAACTGCATTCTGATCACGCGGGTAATATTACCTCGTAGATAAATAGATGACTTGAAACGGAAGAGATAGAAGTTATGAAGAAATTGAAAGTAAGCCTATTAGTCGGGTTAATGGCAATCAGCAGTGTTGGTTATGGCCAAGATAGTTCAAAGCAGAAAAAAGCTGAGAGACTTGAAGTTTTTCAGGTTTATCATCGTGATTACGGTATTCGTATAGGAGAAGAACTCAATAATTTTGGTTGGGTTATGCAAAGGGGTAATATGCTTTGCAGATATGATAAAGGTTTTAATAAGTTGTATGTCAATCAAGATATATTTGATAGCAATAGGTGCCCAAAAAAACTAATAGGCGTAGGGAAGATTAAAAAACAATCTGTTGATGAATGATACCTATATATTGTCGAAGTCATCAAGGATGCGTCGCTCATTCAAAATTGTAATGTGGCTTTTGTCAGAAAATAAAGTAAAAGAAATTACTTCTGTCGAACTAATTGATAACCTATTACGTATATCTAGAGATAGATCACTCGTTATAGAATCACCTTCACGTTTTTATTAGGAAACTTAGATGAAAAGTCATTTTAGACTCAGAACAGCCGTTTTATTTCCCCTTGTTACCTTATTGTTCCTATCTGCATGCAGCAAGGAGCCGATGCCATCTGAAGATATTCAAACACTTGAGTCTAAACCGGCTAAATTAGTGGTTATAGGGCAAAATGCCAACAACACTTTCCTAAATTATCCCGCAACAGTAAAAGCCGAAAACGTATCAGCGTTGAGCTTCGAAGTCAGTGGAGTAGTAGACATATTATCGGTTGTGGAATCTCAAAAGGTCCAAAAAGGCGATGTACTAGCTAAGTTGGATGTGCGGGATCTACAAGCGAGCTTGCAGTCTGCGCAAGCTCAATTCGATAGCGCAAACAGCGAATTCGAACGGGCTGATAGGCTGATAAAACAAGACGCAATTTCGAAAAGTGTATTTGAACAACGCCGCTCTCAACGTGATGTTAATCAAGCGCAGCTTGATACTGCTCACAAAGCACTGGAAGATGCCATTTTAGTAGCGCCATTTGCCGGCTTTATCGCTGAAGTGTCGATAAAAGAGAAGCAAGCGATACAAGCAGGCACAACCGCTATTACCATCTTGGGCGACGGTGATATGGAAGCAACTATTAATCTTCCAGCCAGCATCATTGCAGTAGCCGATAGAACGGGAAAAAGTGTTGGAAAAGCTTATCTGGTGTTCAGTTTTGCCCCAGATATACAGGTAGCGACTGCACTTAAAGAAGTAAATTTGAGTGCTGACTCGGCTTCGCAAACCTACAAAGTGACATTCACTTTCACTGCACCTAACGATATGAATATATTACCTGGAATGAATGCGACATTGTGGTTTCCAGATCCTCGAAACAGCGAGGCAGAAGAACAGTTGGCTATCCCCATTGCCTCAGTGGGAATTGATGGCAACCAGAAATTCGTTTGGCTAGTGGATCAATCCGACAAGACAGTCAGCCGAAGAGATATCACAGTGCAAGATGGTGTTGGAGAAATGCTTGTTGTAACAAGCGGTTTGCAAATGGGAGATACAGTGGTAGCCGCCGGAATATCTTCTATTTCTGCGGGAATGAAAGTTCACCCTTGGTCTAAGTAACGTTATTGAGAAAGGACGAAAGAATGAACCTTGCAGAATTTTCCATCAAAAACCAGTTGTTATGTGTGATTGCTATCCTTTTGGCCTTAGTGGGAGGTTGGAATGCATATCAAACCATGCCCCGATTTGAAGACCCCGAATTTACCATCAGAACAGCACTCATCTACACTCAATATCCTGGCGCCAGTCCAGAGCAAGTTGCTTTGGAAGTCACTGACCCACTTGAAACTGCCATACAACAGATGCAGGAAGTAGACACTATATCCACCGTATCTTCCGCAGGCGTATCTGAGATTAGTGTGAATATTAAATATCAGTTCTCCGAAACCAAAGAAGACCTACAGATTATATGGACCAAACTACGTAATAAGATGAATGATGCACAAGCATCCCTTCCCAGCGAAGCACGCACTCCTATCGTTAACGATGATTTTGGAGACGTTTATGGTCTGTCATATCTTGTCACCGGTGATGACTTTAGTTATGCGGAATTACGCAGTTATGCCAAAGAATTACAAAAGGACATTTTACAGGTAAAGGGTGTGGGGAAAGTACAGATTACTGGCACCCAAGAAGAAGCAATATTTATTGAAATCTCATCTGAAACAACAGCCAGCTTAGGCGTGTCGATCGAAAAATTATATGACATCTTAAAACAACAAAATTCGGTGGTTTTTGCAGGCAATGTCAATATCGGTAATCAGCGATTGTCGATTGACCCATCCGGTAATATTGACTCAGTTGAATCGATCAAGAATCTACTAGTTTCGAATAGTGCCGACGGGAAAATTCTGTATCTGAAAGACATTGCCAATGTGTATCGAGCTTACAAAACGCCCGCCACCAAAATAATCAGATATGACGGTAAAAAAGCAATAGCGCTGGGTGTGTCAAATGTAGCCGGTGGTAATGTTGTGGTGGTGGGTAAAGCCGTTGATCAAAAATTATCAGAAACACAAACTCGTCGCCCCTTAGGCATCGAAGTTCATGAATACTACCACCAAGGAAAAGTTGTTGAAGCTTCGGTGAATGACTTTGTCATGAATGTAATTGCAGCCTTAGTCATCGTAATTGCAACACTGTTGTTTACCATGGGAATACGCTCAGCATTAGTGATTTCATTTATATTGTTGGTAACCGTCGGTGCCACCTTAACTACCATGCAAATAATCGGCGTACCTTTACATAGGATATCCCTTGGCGCTTTGATCATCTCCCTAGGGATGATGGTAGACAATGCTGTGGTGATAACAGAAGCAATACTCGTCGGTGTTAAAAAGGGCCGTAAGAAGCTCGATATCGCCAAAGAAATCGTTTTTCAAACCAAATGGCCGTTGCTCGCAGGTACATTGGTTGGCGTGATTGCCTTTGCACCCATTGGATTTGCGCCTGGTGAGACTGCAGAATTTACCGGTGACTTGTTTTGGGTCGTCATGATTGCATTGTTGTTTAGCTGGGTCTTGGCCTTAACTATCACCCCCCTTACTTGTTATTGGTTATTTCCAGAAACGGTTGAAGGTGA
>JBLHNW010000109.1:0-9544 GCA_047622205.1 Paraglaciecola sp. | reverse complement strand
CAACGTAGGTTCAGTCTTTGTGACTCAGTATCCCTGAACTTGTGTCCTGCAAGTCAGAAGGAACTTTAAGCTGTCTTCATTTAAATTCAACTTTTTGCATATCTGCCGAGACCCAATTCCATCAAATAGTGTTCATAGTTACCACTTGTTTTGAGGCGTTGCAGACCCCGATTAAATGTCTGCAAATAATGTTCACTATTCTTTAAATGGAAAAAGACCTAGTTTTGGCTGCTAAACAGAGGATCCGAATAATAGGCATGTTCTAATCGATCCGGCGCTTTAGTCCATACGAGTGACCCATCCCAGCTGCCATTTTTAACAGACAGTAAAGCCCTGGCACCCGGGAAGAAGCTATATTCGGTCTGCCCCCCTTCCAGTGCAAATGCATCGGTGACAATATGGGAGGCAACGCCATAGTTTGCTAAATTTTTTGAAGTATAGGGAGGATACTCTTCGGTGGCCAGGCGTATGGTCTATTGATCAGCACCTGCACTGGGACAGCAAGATATGAAAAAGAATGCTAGTAATAATTTTAGCTCACGTTTAATGCTTGTCCCTATTAATAACCTTGTTGAAAATTGCCCCATGAGATCCACACATTAAGCATTTAGCATTGAGTTCAGCTTAGTATAGCAATTTATTGTTAGTATCCCCCCTCGAGGAGGGGCCAATACACTATCGCTTAAAATCAAGGATCCTTACAGAGGCAGTCACGACAATAAAATGCAAAAAAATTATTTCTTCGATTCGTTATCATCGCTGTCCTGTTAATTCGGCTTTAGCCCCGTAACCTTCATATATTTAAAATTAATTTTGACGGAAATTTAAATGAAACCTCTATTGGGAAAAGTTGCACTTGTTACCGGAGCAAGTCGTGGTATAGGAAAGGGAATTGCGCTTTGCTTGGGTGAAGCGGGTGCAAGGGTCTATATTACCGGAAGAACGGTCGAGGAAGGTAAATCAGCTTCGTGCCTCTCTGGAACAATTCACCAAACGGTTGAAGAGGTCATTAAATTGGGTGGCGAATGTATCGCTATCCAATGTGATCATCGTATTGATTCTGAAGTGGAGGCCGTTTTTAGACGAATTAATACAGAGAGCCAGAAACTGAATATTCTGGTTAATAATGTTTGGGGCGGCTACGAGCATTTTACTGATGGTACGGAGTTTTGGAATGAAAAAGGGTTTTGGACTTTACCTAGTTCACGCTGGGATTCTATGTTCCAGTCGGGAATTCGAGCCCATTATATATCCAGTGCATTTGCTACACCGCTATTAATTCAGCAAAACGACTCCTTAATAGTAAACCTTTCGTTTTTCGTCGCTCAACGGAGTGACAAAGGTGTCGCATACGGTGCTGCCAAAGCAGCTTCTGATCATATGGTGGCTTGTATGGCTGAAGAGTTACGAGAACATAAGGTAGCGGCTGTTTCTCTGTATCCTGGTATTGTGCGCACTGAATCCGTTATGAAAGCAGCTGAACACTTGGATCTATCTAATTCAGAGTCACCACAATTTATTGGGCGGGCGGTTGTTGCACTTGCTAGCGACGCTAATATTATGAAGAAAACAGGTCGTATTCTTATTGCCGCAGGGCTGGCTAAGGAATATGGCTTCACAGACATAGATGGAAAGCAGCCACACCCATTAACTGCCGAGGATATTTAATGCTTTTGTATGGACTTGGCTAAAATATCAAGACCTTGTCCCCTAAGAAGTCGCGATTGAGAAAGCTTTTCCTGTAGCTGTCACATATATGTCGCCATCTTTTGAAGTGAATTACACAGCAACTGAAGATCAATAGATTTTCTCGCCAAACCTTATAAATAATTATTCAATTGCATCTTCATCTAAGGTTTGTTTAATATTTTCATAGACACCCATACCAGTTTGCTTAAAAAGCGGGCTTGTTCTAGGCTTGATTGAGAACATGGAACCAATGGATGGCAACACAGGCCTCACACGTAATCTTTTGCAAGGCAGCCATTCCAGTTTACTTAATTTTGCTGTCTTGTTAATTTTTTATGCAATAGTTTTGGGGATTTTGACTTACAAAGTGAGTAAATTTAGATGTATTTGCTAGACGCGATTAACGTGAACATGATCGTTGATGTCCGTGTAAATACTCCTTTGGGTCTAAGAAGTGCAGACGCTCTTTCACTATAGCGCTTAGTAACTTCGTTCAACAGTATCAACATTCGCTTATCGGCATCGGTAAATATGGGAGTAATGTATGGGAAGTTTGGTGGCTAAAATGGGATACGGATCGGCCATAATGGGTTTTTTATTGTGCGCGGTGGCTGGAATTTCTCGCATTTCTGGCAATTATCATGTTCTTAATTATGAAGCTATGACGGTATTACAAGCAGGGACTGCATTAATGGTGTTCGCCTGTATGATACGTTTGTATTATCCAAATTCCAGCGACTCAAATTAAATGTTTACTCGGATATGTATGGATTTTCCTGTGATAACAAAAATGCGAAATAATTTATTTTGTCGATTTATTGTCATGACTGTCCTGTCAAATATGCATACGTTTGGTTTAGCTTGATTTTAACCAAGCACAAAAAAACGGCCTTAAATGAAGCCGTTTTTTTCAGGAGCAGAGTGCAACTCTGCATTCCAAATGTGATTTAAATGCGCTTGTTTAAAGTCTTAGCGATAGGTGAATCCATTAAGCCTTGCTCGTTCGCCCAAGCACGTAATGTCTTTCCGTCTTGCTCCGGGGCATTTAGTTGACTCTTTGGCATTTTCTTCACCATCAACTGACCAGATTTATTGGCTTTAGCCAAAAATGCTGTGCGTATAAGACTTTGACCACCACAGGTTATGCCTGTGTAGTAATCTTGTAATTTCAATTTATAATCGTTTTGTACTTTCTTCATTTTTTTGCGTAATTCACCTTTGTCATCGGCTTTAACGATAGTACAAATGTTCTGCAAATCACTATTCACGTCTGCATGTGCAGTACCAGCGAAAACAACAGTAGTGGCGAAGATGGCGATAAACACTTTAACTAATTTCAACATTGTTATTTCCTCTGTTTTGAATGTAAGGGTCGTTTTGACGGCGCGTCATAAAACAGTAAATCAACGAATTGATAAGTAAGCAGAGCGATACATTGGTATGTCTGTGCATACCTTAAGAAACACTTTCAGCCTTACAACGCTTACCCAGCTTGCTCGAAGCAAAAGATTATCCTATTTAAACTATTGATTATTAGGTGTTAGATATTAAATGGAAAACAATCAGGAAATGAGTATGACACTTAAGATAACCAGTCTAAGAAATGTATAGATGTGCATGCTGTAATCATTGATGTTTTGTTAAAATTTACTTATTAAAAAAATAATTTTTTATCAATAAAAACTAATACATCCGAATCTTGCTTTTGTCATATTCGATAATCACGCTATCTCCATAACTAACACCCTTTATTTTTTCGCACAGAACCTCGATAAGACTATCGGACTGAAAATGTTGCACCTTGGTTTCGGGGTGGGGGTAGTAGACGAGAGCAGGATAGCGCTGTTCTTTGTAGATAATATTGCAGCGTACGAAGGAGAAGTTTTCGCTGGGGAAACCCTCAGCCCAGAGTATATTCTTAAAAGCTATATCCGCCTGCTTGAGCTTAAAGCTAAGCGGGGCGACTGAGACATTGAGCGTGCCTGGATAATAAATACTTAGATCCAGACCAAGCTTTTTAAAATAAGGTGTTTGCAAGGCGATGGTGCCCGCCGAATAGGGCGAGCATTCGCTTAAGCCCGATGCTACCCGGTGGCCTGATTGCAGTACGCCGTTTACTTTTTGCAAAGAGATAAAGCCTCGATATCCAAAATTATTCTGGAATATTGCCCACATAGTCTAGTTTACCTAGCGGCACACCTTTATGGCGTAAAATATTGTAGGCAGTAGTGATATGGAAAAAGAAATTCGGCAAGAAGAAGTGGTTTAGATAAATCGGACCACGAAATTCAATCGTTTTATCCGGACCAAAAGGGACGCCCTGAATACGCTGTAAGCCGGCATCTAGTGCAGCATCCTCGATATTTTCTACGTATTCGATGGCTTGTTGAATACGCACTTTCAACTCATTAAAGGTAGTTTCAACATAAGGCGATTCGGGGATGTCTATTTCAGCCAAACGGGAGACGCAGCGCGGCGCGAATTCGCTGACCATTTGGAACTGCCAAATAAGGGGGTGCATATCCGGGGCGAGTCGTGATTGCAGCAGTACCTCATCGGCCAGGCCTTTTTCAACAGAGAATTTTTGCGCCTCATCAAGCAAATGAGACAATGAGCCCAAATATTGTTTAATAACAGGTTTGACGATATTGGAAACACTGAGAGTCATGATAATTCCTTAGAAAATATAAATTTTGAATGTGGCTGAACAGTTCGATATGTACATTTAACTGTTATGCACTTTTTGTGTCATTTTGTGAAGTGATAAATTAGCCGGATTTGTTTTGGTGTCAGGGCTTCCCTACTGTTTGTGCTTAGGTGAATCACTAGCCACGCTTACTTAATTCAAGCCCTATCGAATAGGGGCAAAGTGTGTTTAACAAAATAACGCTAGTGAAAAACCCAGGTTCAAAGTGGAAGTGAACAACATTTACCAAGCTATTGCTTAGGAGCCTCAAAATTAGCGAGACATCAACGATTACAACTCGAAGAAATATGCAGTTCTGCATGCTGTAATCGTTGATATCTTGTTAATTATGCTCGTCCTTTTTACACAGTCATTAATCTCCAGATCTATTATTTACTTGCCGCGATATAACGTTCGACCTGCTGTGCCAATATAGGTAGAGGCATTGCACCAGCGCCTATCACTACTTCGTGGAAATCGCGAATATCAAATTTATCCCCAAGTTCGGTTTGCGCTTTGCCGCGCAATTCTAGGATTTTTGTCATGCCCATTTTATAGCCTAAGGCCTGACCCGGATTAACGAAATAACGCTCAACTTCTGTCACAATATCCTGCTCTGACAAGGGCGTATTATGAATAAAATAATCCATCGCCTGTTGACGAGTCCACTTTTTAGCGTGAATACCCGTATCAGTAACTAGTCGCACTGAACGCCAGATTTCATCCTGTAAACGTCCGAAATCATGCATAGGGTCGGTGTAAAACCCCATTTCTTTTGCCAGTTTCTCAGCGTAGAGTGCCCAGCCTTCGACAAAGGCGTTGCCGCCACCAAATTTTCGAAATTTGGGTAAGCCTTCGAGTTCCTGTGCTAACGCGAGTTGAAAATGGTGCCCGGGTACGCCTTCATGAAATGTGATGGCTTTAAACACATATTTTTGCACGCCCGTCATATCTGCCAGATTCGCATAATAAATACCTGGGCGGCTGCCATCCATTGAAGGGGTGTTATAAAACGCAATGCTGGTTGAGTTCTCACGCCATTTTTCGACTCTGCGCACTTCAAGTTCGGCTTTCGGAAGACGCTTGAAGAATTGTGGCGCCACCTTAAAGATCTCTGCAGTTTCGGCCCGTGCATCAGCCAGAAATGCTTCACGCCCGGCATCACTGTCTGCATAGAAGTTGTTTGGGTCGGTACGTACAAACGAGAAGAATTCCTGAAGACTACCTTTAAATCCTACTTGTTTCATAATGCCGCGCATTTCTTTATGGATGCGCGCAACGTCCGCTTTGCCGAATTCATGGATTTGCTCTGCGGTCATCTTAAGGTTGGTGTGGTGTTTGATTCGATTCTGATAAAATTTATCTCCATCTGGCAGAGACCAGACACCGGTGACTTTGTCCTGCAATTTGGATAAGCGTATGACTTCGTCAAGCAGTGCCTCATAACCTCGTTGAAACCCACCGTCAATGGCATTATTGGCTTGCTTCGTGAGAGTGTTTTTCTCGATATCGGAGACATCGAGTTGAGTAATCTTTGTGGCAATATCATTTTTCAAAGGAGACTGTTGGATAATACTTTTGATGTCCGCAATCATGGCTGGAAAAGCAAACTCAGGCGGAACAACTCCAATCGATTCGCGATCTTGTGATTTTCTAACCATTTCTTTCATCAGACCTTCGAGACCCTGTATCCGCGAGATATAATCAAGCGCATCCTGCCGTGTATCAATTTTGTGATTGTTCTGCAGCAAACTTAATGGGCTGGTAAATTGTCCTCGAAACTGATCAACCACATAGAAATGACGCAGAAACGCTGCATTCTGAATGCTTTGTTCTTGGTTGAAGCGAAAAATATCATAACTAAGCTGATTTTCGGGACTCAGCTCAGCGTAATCAAAACCTGCTGAAAGTGTTGCCAAATCAGCTTTTCTCTCAGCGGTGCGTACCTTGGCGTAACTGTCAGAGGTATCCGTCCACTCTCCCTGACGCCCGGTCTTCAATCCCAATCGAGTTTGGCGATTTGGATTATTGGCAACGTCACGCTCAAAAATTCTTTCAAAAAAGGCATTCAGACGAGTATCTTCAGTTTGGATCTGCGCAGTCTCATGAGCGGATAAGGCAACAGATACGCTGCTCCCGAGCATTATTAAAGCAGTTAATATTGTTATTCTTAGGGTCACAGGTTTCTCTCTTATACTCTGATTAAACATTTTACTATTTTTCTTATAAGCTTTGTTAGCAGTGCAAATAAAAAGCACTAGCGAATCTGAATTACCTCATTCAATTAACTTCTACGCGGCTTACTCGTTTTTATCAAGGTAGTTAGATTTTGAATCACGTCACTTAAACTCCACTTAACTACATGAATTTAATGGGTATTATATTATAAACGCCTATCATAAAAACAAATAAAAAGACCGGTTCTAGATCTGTTTTATTTGCGCCATCCAATTGGCTAACCTCACTCATTTAATCTTTTCCTGTCAGAGCGCTCCTCTTTTAATCCAATGATTCAAGTAGTTGAACCGTTTCGTCGCGCATCATTTCAATTTTAGCCATGATTTTGTCCGCACTTACTTCACTTTCTTGCAGTGTTTCCCAATTATCTTGCCATGTTTGCATCAAATTGCCAGCGGCATCCGGCATGGGAGTAGGCAGCACTCTAGTGAGATCTCTAATAGTCAACACGTAAGTCCATCCTGTTCGAGGATTCCCTTCACCCTCAGAATCTTTGTCATAATGATGGTGAAAGAGCACATTTTGCAAATCACCTAATTTCATAATTATTTCGAAAGCAGCGACCCGTTGGTTACGATTGGTCTCAGTCTGTTCATTACGCCAGGTATTGTAACTAAGACTGGTAATGGCGACCGTCAAACTAATCAATGCTACGGCATTGCGCTTAATTTGGCTGCCAATACTATGTTTTGCATTGTCCATAGGTACCTAATATCTTTTAAGTGAGGAATTATCATAAATCTAACAGAACTATTGGGATAATAAACAAAAGCACAAAGATTAACTCTGATCTTTAGCCCAATCTATTTAGGTAGACACTCATTAAAATTCGCTTTTGACAGATCTACTATCTGAAACCAAGCATTTCGTCACGTAAAAATGACTGAATTTGCTGCATTGAACAAGCGTGTTATGTTAGCCGTCCTTTTAAACTGCAATCAGAAGAGCATGAATCGTGAGAACCTTAAGACTTATTTTAGCGGACCAGCTTAGCCATTCTCTTGCCAGCTTGGAACACACGGAAAAACAACAAGATTGGTTGTTGATGGCAGAGGTTCGAGAAGAAGCGAAATATGTTAAACATCATAAAAAGAAAATCGCGTTTCTGTTCTCCGCCATGCGTCATTTCGCTGGTGAGCTAAAAAACCGCGGCTATCAGCTTGTTTATACTCAATATCAAGATGAAGACAACGGGGGAAGTTTGTTTGCTGAAGTAGAAAGAATCTGCAAACAAAAAGTTATTGAACGGGTTGTATTAACTCATCCAGGCGAATACCGAGTTCTACAAGAGATGCAATCGTGGCAAGAACGGCTTAATATTCCCGTTGAGATTTTAGAAGACACTCGGTTTTTGGCCAGTCTAGATGACTTTGCTTTATGGGCAAAAGACCGCAAGCAGTTGCGCATGGAGTACTTTTATCGAGAAATGCGAAAATCTTGGCATATCTTGATGGAAAATGGCCAGCCTGTGGGCAATAAATGGAATTATGACAGTGCCAACCGTCAGTCATTGCCCAAGGATTTAGTGGTTCCAAGGTCGACTCATTTCGCCACAGATGACATTACCGATGAAGTGCTATCTATGGTGTCTCAAGTGTTTGATGATCACTTTGGGGAGCTAGATGATTTTCATTACGCTGTAACCCGTGAGCAAGCGTTAGTCGTACTTCACGCCTTTGTTGCTGAACGACTAGAAAGTTTTGGTGACTTCCAAGATGCGATGGCTGAGGGGCAGCCGTGGTTGTTTCATTCACATATCAGCTTTTATCTTAATTGTGGATTGTTGCTCCCCAAAGAAGTAATCGAAGTTGCCGAGTTGGCGTACCGAGAAGGAAAAGCCCCACTCAATAGTGTTGAAGGCTTTATTCGTCAGGTTTTGGGGTGGCGAGAATACGTCAGAGGACTTTACTGGTACAAGATGCCTGAATACAAAACCTCAAATTATTTGGACGCCAACAGAAAGCTACCGAACTTTTTTTGGAATGCTGAAACAAGAATGAACTGTATGGCGCAGTGTATTTCTGAAACAAAGCAAAATGCATATGCTCACCATATTCAACGCCTTATGGTTTTGGGTAACTTTGCCCTGCTAGCAGGTTTAAATCCTGATGAGGTAAATGAGTGGTATTTAATCGTTTATGCGGATGCCTATGAGTGGGTAGAGTTGCCCAATGTAACAGGGATGATTTTGTTTGCCGACGGTGGTGTAGTTGCCAGTAAGCCTTACGTCGCTAGTGGCGCATATATACATAAGATGTCGAATTATTGTCCTCAGTGTCACTATAATGTGAAAGAAAAAAATGGCACACAAGCATGCCCATTCAACTACTTATACTGGGACTTTCTAAACAGAAATAAAGATAAACTTAAGGGAAACCCGCGCTTGGCTATGCCTTATCGGACTTTGGATAAAATGACCGACCAAAAAATAGACATGATAAAAAATGACAGCCGTATCTTTTTTCAACTTCTTGATGAAAATGAAGAAGTCTGACCGGCCAAACGCCTATTTACAGTACTTGCAGATATATACCCATGCTACCAAAAAAATGACGAATTCAGAGCGACTGGGGTGTTTCAATTTAGGGCGTCTCCTTGAAAGAATATCGTCTACTCAGGGGAAGTGGGGAAAGCAGAAATGAAGTGTTCCCGGAATTTTTCTTACAAGACCGCCATGATAACTAGCTCGATAAAAGGTCGAAGGATAACGCGTAAAAATCACATGGAGGATAAACCTGATGAACAATCATCTAAGAGGCCTGACTTTTAAATCTAATTTTAATCTTCACGTTAAGTCTTTTTCAGACATATGTAGGCGCAGGACTAAACTACACCATATTTTTTGATGAAGAGTTCACATCATTAAACGACGGCGCCGGGCTAAAGGACTTGTCTCTCGATTACTCATTTGGCTTATCCGCCTAGGTTGGA
>JBLHNW010000108.1:0-9581 GCA_047622205.1 Paraglaciecola sp. | reverse complement strand
CATAGAACATTTCACGCAAAGAACGAGCGCCATACCAAAATGTAATTTTACGCTCACTATTTAATCGACGTAGTTGGTCGAAGATATGTGAACGCATAGGTGCCATACCTGCACCACCGCCGACAAAAACCATTTCTGCTTCGCTCTCTTTAGCATAGAACTCACCAAATGGACCGGAAATCGTCGCCTTGTCGCCTTCCTTTAGGCTCCAGATATATGAAGACATCTTACCCGCGGGTAAAGTCAGATTATTAGGCGGCGGCGTAGCGATACGCACGTTAAGCATAATAATGCCTTCTTCTTCAGGATAATTAGCCATTGAGTAGGCTCGAATGGTTTCGTCGTCTACTTTAGACTCTATCTTGAAGAAACCAAAACGTTCCCAATCGGGTTTGTACTCATCAGGAATATCGAAGTCTTGATATTTGATGTGATGAGCAGGTGCTTCAATTTGAATATAACCACCCGCGCGAAACGGCACGCTGTCACCGTCTGGTACTTGTAATTTAAGCTCTTTGATAAAGGTCGCTTTGTTATCATTTGAAATAACAGCACAATCCCATTTTTTGATGCCAAAAACGTCTTCAGGTAACACAATATCCATGTCTTGCTTAACAGCAACCTGACAAGATAAACGGCAACCTTCTTTCGCTTCACGCTTGCTTACATGGTCTAGCTCTGTGGGTAAAATTTCACCGCCACCAGACTTAATATTTACCCGGCATTGACCACATGAACCGCCGCCGCCACAGGCAGACGATACAAAGATACCTGAATTCGCCAGAGCACCTAACAGTTTGTCACCGGGCTGAGCGGTAATCGTTTTTGACGCATCGCCATTGATCGAGATAGTGACCTCGCCCTCGGGTACTAGCTTTGACTTGGCAAACATAATAATGAACACCAAGGCCAGTACTATGGCGATAAACATACCTACACCTAAATATATGTCTAACATTAATAAACTCCTAACTGGTCTTGATTAAATTGATACGCCGGAAAACGACTGGAAGCCCAGCGCCATTAAACCGGCAATCATAAATACGGAAGCCAAACCGCGCATACCTTCAGGCATGTCGGCATATTTAAGTTTTTCACGCACTGCAGCAAGCAATGTTATGGCTATTGCCCAACCTACGCCACTGCCTGTACCGTAGACGATACTTTCAGTGAAGGAATAATCCCGTTGCACAGCAAAAGCTACGCCGCCAAAAATAGCACAGTTAACTGTGATCAAAGGCAGGAAAATACCCAGTGCGTTATACAGAACAGGGAAAAACTTATCTAGTGCCATTTCCAAAATCTGCACTAAGGCGGCTATCACGCCGATAAAGGTTAGGAATTGTAGAAAGCTCAAGTCTGAATCTGGAAAACCAGCCCATTCCAGCGCCCCAGGTGCCAGAATGTTAGCGTAAACTAACTGATTCACCGGTACCGAGATTGCCAATACCACGATTACCGCAACACCTAGACCCATCGCCGTTTTGACTTTCTTAGACACGGCCAGAAACGTACACATGCCAAGGAAATAAAATAGTGCCATATTTTCCAGAAAAATAGAGCGAATAAATAAACTTAAATAATGTTCCATGATTTTACTCCTTAGGCTCTACTTGTTCTGGCTTGATGGTTCGGATAAACCAAATCAAACCAGCAATCAGGAAGAAAGAACTGAAAGGTAAGACCAACAAACCGTTACCTTGATACCAGCCACCATTTTGTATCAGCGGTAATATTTCAAAACCTAAGATTGTTCCGAAACCCGCTAATTCTTTGATTGTGCCAATTACAATTAGTACAAACGAATAGCCAAGACCATTGCCAAGACCATCCAAAAAGCTTAAAAAGGGTGGGCTCTTCATGGCATATGCTTCAGCACGCCCCATTACAATACAATTAGTAATGATCAAACCAACAAACACCGAGAGCTGTTTAGATATCTCATAGGAGTAGGCTTTAAGAACTTGATCCACCACGATCACCAAAGAGGCAATAATCGTCATCTGCACGATAATTCGCACACTAGATGGGATTTGGTTACGGATCATCGAGATAAACAAGTTAGAAAAAGCTGTTACAGCCGTTAGTGCTAACGACATAACCAGTGCGGTTTCTAATTTGGTAGTAACTGCCAGTGCCGAGCATACGCCCAGAATCTGCAATGCTATTGGGTTATTGTCCAGGATTGGCCCGAGCAATACCTTTTTCATTTCTTTAGTATCAGCCATTGTTCAATCCTCTCATGATTTCCACGGTTGTTTTTTCAGGTAAGGGCCAAAGCCATTCTCACCTAACCAATAATCCAGGGTGTTCTGTACACCGTTACTGGTCAGAGTTGCGCCCGAAAGGGCATCGACAGCGTAAGGATCATCTGTCCCAGCACCTTTTTTTACTTGGATCGCTAACTCTCCAGCTTTATGTAGTTTTTTACCTCTCCACATTGCTTTCCACTGAGGGTTTTGCACTTCACCACCCAATCCGGGGGTTTCCTTTTGATCGTAATAAACCAGCTCACGTATCGTGTTACCGTCATTATCCAGTGCCAACATGCCGTACATCAGGTTCCACAACCCACTGCCGTGTACTGGCAATACAATACGAGATACCGTACCTGACTCGTCTTTAATCAGGTAGACGCTGGCAACATTTGCGCGGCGCAATATTCCTGCGGTATCTGGTACAGGCTTAATACTCTGCTCAGGATCACGAGCGGCTTTGTACATGTCATAGCCAGTCTCTTTGTCCACATATTGACCAGTTGCCAAATCAATAAACTTTTCGTCTACTAGATTTTGATAAGTGCCGGCAATATCGCCCCCTGCTTCTTTTAATAGTCCAGCCGCTTCAAGGATATTGGTTTGTTTATCCAGTAATGCGTTAGCGTTTTGCTGTGACCGAAGGCCTACCGCTGCAGTAGAGACAATAATTGAACACACTAAACAAACGGCAACGACTATACCGACTGTTCTGCCTAAGGTTTCTTTTTTAGCCGACACGGGCGATTCTCCGCTTGATATTGCTCTGAGCAACAAAATAATCAAATAAAGGTGCCCACAAGTTAGCGAATAAAATGGCTAACATCATGCCTTCGGGGAAGGCTGGGTTGAGCACTCTGATTAGCACACACATCAATCCAATCAGGAAGCCATAGGCCCATTTCCCCATATTAGTAAATGATGCCGAAACCGGGTCGGTGGCCATAAAGAACATACCAAAGGCAAAACCCCCGGTGACTAAATGCCAATACCAGGGCATGGCGAACATGGCATTGGTACTACTACCGATCACATTCAGTAATGTGCTGAATACAACACCACCAAGCAATACACCTAATACAATCCGCCATGAAGCAATTCGCATATAGATGATGAATAAACCACCAAGCATTATGGCTAAAGTAGATACTTCACCCACGGAGCCTTGAATGTTGCCAAAAAAGGCATCCCACCAACCAGCGTTAATGCTCCAATCGGAAACGTTACCAGCGGCGGCCTGACTTAGCCAAGTTGCACCAGAGTAGCCATCTGCAGCTGTCCAGATTGCATCGCCGGATATTTGCGCCGGATAGGCAAAATATAAGAACGCCCGGCCAGATAGGGCAGGATTTAGGAAGTTACGTCCGGTACCACCAAAGATCTCTTTGGCAATCACAATTCCGAAAGTGATACCCAATGCTACTTGCCATAAAGGAATGGTGGCTGGAAGTGTCAAGGCAAACAAAACAGAAGTAACAAAGAAGCCTTCGTTGATTTCATGTTTGCGCACAGAAGCAAATAATACTTCCCAGAATGCACCTACTATAAAGGTGACGGCATATATCGGCACAAAAAAACATGCACCGTATAAAAACATCGCTACACCACCGGTAGTGTCCAAACCAATTTGACCACCAAGCATGGCAAATAATGACGCTTGCCACATATCAGGTAGTGCAGCAGCACCACTTAAAATGGCGTTATGTGCTTGTTGACCAATGTTATACATGCCGTAAAACATTGCTGGAAATGTCGCCATCCACACCATAATCATGATGCGTTTTAAATCGACACTATCTTTAACATGGGTGGTTGATTTATTAACCTTGCCCGGTGTGTAGAAAATGGTTGCTGCTGCTTCGTACAGTGCATACCATTTTTCGTATTTTCCACCCGCTTCAAAATCGGGTTCAATTTTCTCTAAATATGCTTTCAAGCCCACGTTTAACCCTCCTTCTCAATCTTGTCTAAACACTCGCGCAAAATTGGTCCATAGTTGTATTTGCCTGGGCAAACATACGTACAAAGTGCCAAATCTTCTTCGTCCAATTCTAAACAACCTAAACTTTGTGCACCGTCTGTATCACCCGAAATCATATCGCGCAATAGTAGGGTAGGTAGGATGTCTAAGGGCATGATCCTTTCATAGTTGCCAATAGGCACCATAGACCGGTCAGAACCGTTAGTGGTTGTGGTCATATTGAATAAGCGCTTAGGATTCAAATGCGCTAAAAACAGTCTGGTTACTGAGTGCTGAGTAGCACCTGGTTTCAGCCAACCAAGAAATTCTTTTTCCCGGCCTTCTTTTAACATGGAAATCTGCACGTCGTAGCGGCCTAAGTAGCCGTGTACGCCACGGGAATTATTACCTTTCAGTACCGAACCAGAAATCAGTCTGACTTCTCCTGGAACCGTTTCACCCGTTGTAATTTCAGATGTATCAGCACCCAGTATTGTGCGGATCAAGCGTGGATTTTTGACTGCCGGACCGGCTAAGGATATAACGCGACGATTGTCTAATTCACCGGTGCTGAACAAACTACCCACAGCCATGACATCTTGATAACCAATGTGCCATACCACTTTGTTAGCACCAACCGAATCAAGGTTATGAATATGAGTCCCAACCAGACCCGCTGGATGTGGGCCTGAAAATTCGTTAACTTCAACTGCAACAGCGCCGATCGAAATCTCTGCGCCAACGGCTTTATTAACGTAGACCTTGCCTTCAGTTAAGCGTGAAATAACCGTCAGTCCATTGATGAAATCTTCGCTACGTTCAGCAATTATCAACTGTGGATCAGCTGCCAAAGGATTGCTATCCATGACGCTAACGAAAATCGAATGAGGCCTGCTGCCAAGCGCTGGAATCTTGCTGTATGGGCGAGTTCTCAATGCTGTCCACAGCCCTGAATCAAGCATGTTCTGCTCAACTTTATCGGCCGACAATGTGGCGAGTTCAGCGGCTGAGTATTTGCTGAATTCTACCTTGTCATCACCTTCGAGCTGGATCACTACAGATTGCAAAACGCGTTTTGCTCCGCGGTTTACTTCAATCACGGTACCAGCTGCAGGAGCAGTAAAATTGACGCCCGCATTCTTTTTGTCTTCAAAAAGAATCTGACCTTTCTTCACCTTATCATCCACCTGCGCATGCATGGTAGGACGCATCCCGATATATTCTTCACCCAAAACTGCAACCTTGGTAATTTTAGGCCCGTCATGGATTTCTTGTTGTGGTGTCCCCTCTATGGGAAGGTCCAACCCTTTCGTTATTTTTATCATAGGCAATAGCACTACTCTTCAAGTAAAACACATCACGATTAGACTTTTTCCGACAATCTTGCAGTTAAGCTTATTATGCTAAAAATCTAATCGTGATGAGTGTTAGTGATGTTAATTCGTTGTTCTTTCGACCAGTCAAACAAACACGCTTAACGTTCTTTGAAAGAGTGTTAGGTTTTTCTGCTTTTATAAACCTGTCAATTTTAGCATCAACGGAGCGGGTTCTTCCATGCAAATTGTTGTTTAAACACCTTATTTGTTATTTTTTGTACAAATAAATCAATTTGAAGGCTTCGTTCACCTCCTCAAAGGTAGTCCAATATTTCAATAATTAAAAACCGTCACGAGGACGGTTTATTAAAGTGCTGTAAAAAGCATAGGGTTATTCCTACCAATCGACTAAGGAATCTACCTCAGCGTCGTAATCCACACCTGCTATGTCAAAACCGAATAGCTTGAGAAATTCGTGATGATAGCCAGCATAATCGCTCAGTTCATGGAAATTGTCCTGAGTCACTTGATCCCACAGGGCTTTAATTTTTGCCTGAGTGGCATCATTGGTTTCTTTGCCATTCATATACAAACGACCTAATTCATCAATTTCTGGCTGACTCTTGGTTAACTTTTCTGTGAACAGCGCACATATCTGCTCGATACAGCCTTGATGTGTACCTTCTTCTTTCATTACCTTATAAATTAATGAAATATATAGAGGCATCACTGGGATGGCCGAACTCGCCTGGGTCACCAATGCTTTCAAAGATGAAACATAGGCTTGCACATTCTTGTTGGCTTTACTTTGCACAATTGACGCCGCAGCCCGATCTAAGTCTTCCTTCGCTCTGCCAATAGTCGCTGAACCGTAGATTGGCCAAGTCAGCTCTTTGCCAACATAGGTATAAGCGGTGGTTTTACAGCCGTCTGCTAGTAGGTCGGCTTTATCCAGTGCGTCTAACCACAATTCCCAATCTTCACCACCCATTACCTTGATGGTTTGCTGAATCTCGTCATCATTTGCAGGCTCCAGAGCGATTTCATGGATCAAGTCCTTATCTGTGTCATAGGTCTTGGTTTTGTAAGCCTGACCGACTGGTTTTAAAGTCGATTTATATACTTCACCTGTTTCAGGATCGGTTCGACGTGGAGAAGCCAAACTGTATATAACAAGGTCTACCTTGCCCATATCAGCTTTAAGGGTATCGATAACTTGTTGTTTCATTTCATTGGAAAATGCATCACCGTTAAGGGTTTTGGCATATAGGCCCGCTTCTTTGGCTTTGACGTGAAATCCTGCAGTGTTGTACCAGCCTGCAGTACCTGTTTTACGCTCAGAGGGTGGTTTTTCAAAACACACTCCAAGTGTATTTGCACCGCAACTAAAGGCCGACATGATCCTTGAGGCAAGCCCATAACCAGTGGAAGACCCTATTACCAGCACGTTTTTCGGTCCATCGGTAAGTTGCCCTTGAGCTTGCACGTAATCAATCTGATTTTGCACGTTTGCTGCACAGCCAACCGGATGGGCGTTAGTACAGATGAAGCCGCGAATTTTTGGCTTAATAATCATAAATTTTATTCCTGATGAGAAAACTGTCGCCATTGTAGAGCTAGAAATCCAATTAACAACTCTGAACACTTGATAAAAGGAACATATTGAGGGAAATTTCCCCAACATACTGTCAAAAAACACGATTGCGATTCAAAATCGGTTCATCATTGCTTGCAAAAATGTGCAGAATGATTTGTTTCATCTACAACCCCGCGGTGTCAATTCAACGAAAAATAAAATGACAGAGCTAACTTGGAATTATGAGCGTACTGATGCAAAATTGCCAATTGAGCAATTTTTTAGGGAAGCAACAGGGTGATAGAGCTAGCCAGTAAAACCCTCAAGGACGTATTTGGTTTTAGGGAGTTTCGGCCGCAGCAAAAAGCGATCATCAGCAATATTCTGGCTGGTCGACACACATTGGCGATTTTGCCTACTGGTGGTGGTAAGTCAATTTGTTACCAAATTCCGGCATTATTATTTGACGGTGTAACATTGGTTGTTTCACCATTGATCTCACTGATGCAAGATCAGGTGCGCCAACTTCAGGAACTCAATGTCACCAGCTGTATGCTCAATAGCGCTTTGTCGGCTGCTGATTACCAAAAAAATATTCAGGCTATTAAGCGGCAGCAAATTAAGTTGGTGTTTCTGGCACCAGAAACGTTGTTGCAAGCCTCTATATTAAATTTATTCAGTCAAGTTAACGTGGCCTGTGTGGCGATTGATGAAGCACATTGTATTTCCGAATGGGGCCACGATTTCAGACCCGAATATCGCCAACTTCATCAACTCACCGAATATTTCCCACAAGCGATTAAAATTGCCTTAACAGCCACAGCGACTCCAAGAGTGCGCGACGATATAAAAAACCAGCTCGCCATTGCTAGCGATAGCGAATATATCGCCAGTTTTGATAGGCCTAATTTATTTATAGAGGTACTGACCAAAGACAATCCTTTTTTACAATGTAAAAACTTGATTGACCAACATCCAAAGCAGGCGGGAATTATCTATTGCCTGTCACGCAAACAGGTCGACGAATTAACTCATAAACTGGCCCTGGCCGGTTACTCAGTTGGTGCTTATCACGCAGGCCTGAGTAATGACGAGCGAGCCCAGTGCCAGGAAGGTTTTATCAGAGATGATATCCAAATTGTGGTAGCTACTGTGGCGTTTGGGATGGGAATTAATAAACCTGATGTACGTTTTGTCTTGCACTACGACTTACCGAAAAATATTGAAAGTTATTACCAACAGATTGGGCGTGCCGGACGCGATGGAGAACCCGCAAATTGCCGCCTATTGTTTGCTTATGGTGACATTCACAAAGTGCGCTTTTTCATTGAGCAATTATCCCAGGAGCAAGAGCGGCGCATTGCCAGCGGTCATCTTAATCAAATGCTGGCACTGTGCGAAACTGAAGATTGCCGGCGCATTCCTCTATTGGGGTATTTTGCCGAAGATTGTCACCAGGAAAACTGCCAAAAATGTGATAATTGTTGTACAGAAAAGAAGCAAAAAACTGATTTAACTGTAGCAGCACAAAAATTTTTATCCTGTGTCTATCGCACTGGTTCGCGTTTTGGTGCGAGCCACATAATTGATGTGTTACGTGGTTCAAATGCTGAAAAAGTGCTGCAAAATCAACATAACTTACTCTCGACCTATAATATCGGCAATGAATACTCTAAAAAACAATGGCTACTATTATCCCGGCAAGTAATTCAAAAAGGCTTATTGCTGCAAGACGAGCAGTTCGGCAGTTTGCGCCTAACAGAACAAGGCGCAGCGGTATTAAAAGGCAAAGAAACCTTCTTAGGCCGTATACAGGAAGAAAGCAAAACGACGAGAAAATCCCAGGTACTGCCGCAAAATGTTGAGCCTGAACTTTTACAATTGTTAAAAAACCAACGAAAAAAGCTAGCGAAAGCCGGAAATCTGCCCCCATACACAGTTTTTTCCGACCGCACCCTGCATGAAATGGCCAGCTATTTTCCGCGCTCAGAGCCAAGTCTGTTGCAAATTCATGGTGTAGGACAGGCCAAGCTAGCAAAATACGCCGATATTTTTCTGGCTATTATCAGTGCGTACTGCGACGAAAATCAATTGCCAGAAGTGACCAGATAAAAAATTATTGCTCGTTAGGGAAGTAAAAAACCGTAATCGGCTAGTAGTATGATGAGGTGAGTCTGCTAAGAATCTACATTGTATATAGTCGAACCGATAGTCGATCTGGCCTTACCTAACAGGGATAAGGCGTGTCGCCTAAAATTATTAGACGATAGTACGTTTGTGTATTTAGGGCAATTAATCAGTTGCTGGACAGCGTCGAAGCCGACGACTCCGAACTGCCCTGCAAAGTTTGCTCAAATATGACTTAGGCTTTCTTATCCGTAAGTACTAGCCATACTGCGTGAATGACCCCGGGGATGCCGCCAAGTAGAGTCAACACTACATTTATAAAAAAATGTGCTGACAATCCTACTTGC
>JBLHNW010000107.1:0-9637 GCA_047622205.1 Paraglaciecola sp. | reverse complement strand
GTATAAAACTTAACAGCTTTCTCCAAATCGGGTACTGAAATTCCAATATGTGAGAACGTTCTTGGGTATGGATTTGGCATAATTTCCTCTTTTTCACTGTTTGACTGACTCTGGGACAGACAAAGAATACTGCAACTATGGAATGGTTAAAAATTATCGTATATGATGAAGTTGATAATTATTTTTTATGTAATCAAGGGTCTCAATGCTCAACCCCGCCTGGCTGAATACTTTCAAGACCCTTATAGATATTGGTCACTTCACAAAAACCGCAGAAAAGCTTTTTATGACTCAGCCAGGGGTGAGTCAACATATCCGTAAACTCGAAGAGTCCTGTGGTCAATCACTGCTCCGCCGTGACAAAAAGAGTTTTGACCTGACAGAACAAGGCCGACAGGTTTATGAGTACGCCAAACAGCTTGCAAGGAATGAAATCGATTTACTGGAAAAACTCAGCTTTGATGATCCCTTTAGTGGACATTACAATATCGCGTGCTCAGGCTCACTCGCGCAGTTGCTCTATCCGCAACTATTGGATTTACAATCACAATACCCACAATTAATCGTGCAGCTGGAGGCCGCACCCAACCACAGGATTCTCAGTGAGGTTCAGCAAGGAAGGATTGATATAGGCATCGTTACACATATTCCAAACCCAAATCTGTTTGATGTGGAAACATTAGGTTATGAACCGCTCTGTCTTATTTTTCCAAACACCCATGATTTCACTGGAAATTCCATTGAATCATTGTTTCAACTTGGCCTAATTCGACATCCAGACGTAGACCATTATCTATCACTGTATTTCACCCAATGTGGAGAAGATGAATTCGAACACATAAATATCAATGAGATCTCAATATCAGGATATGTAAATCAAATTAATCAGATCTTACATCCTGTATCTAAAGAGTTGGGGTTTACGGTATTACCACAAAGTGCAGTAGATAGTTTTCATGATGTTGCAAAGCTCAAAGTATTTATGCCAAAAAACCAAGTTAGGGAAACGTTGTTTCTGGTGAAAAAGAAAAACCGTGCATTACCAACACGTTTTAATGTAGTGCTTTCAAGTTTGAAGGCACATTTCCTGAAGTCAAAAGATGGTATATATAAAGACCACCAATAAGGTACTCACTCCAACAACGACCCTGCATAGTCATTGGCATAAATAGTGGCGTGTTTTTCCAATAATTGATTAACCCAATAATCATAGGTAGGGTGTTGCATTAGCGCTTCAATTTGTGGCAATAAGTGCAAGTACTTTGATTTATTCGACATCGAAATGTTGAGCTTGCCTTTCAGTATCGACGTTTCTAAGGCGCTAAAATTTTGTTTTTGGCCTGTAGATCTCAAGAAGGCCATGCCTGCGTAACGGCCAAATGGGGAAAAATCGGCTCTTTCCAGCCCAAGTAGACCAAATGCCTGACGGTTACTGTTAACTTTGATTAACTTAATATTTTCTTGTAGGAAACTGTCAAAATTTTTACCAATACTGACGCCAAGCATCATGACACCAACTTTCTTTCTTAAATCAGTCCATTTAGCAAATGGGAATTCTTTCCCTTTTTTTACAAAAATCGCATTTTCGTTATAACCCATCGGCGTTTCAATAAATTTGCTGTAGTGTTAACGTTCAACATTGATAAAAGAACAAATGTTTATATCGACTTGACCCGTTTCAATGTATTTTTGACATCTCTTCCATGGTCCAATATAAGGCATGTCAATATTTACCCCAAGTCGGGCAAGTAACGTTTCTGTTATTTTGGCACAAACACCAACAATCTTATTACCTTTTTTCCAGTTCCATGGAGGGTAGTCATGATGTCCACACGCAGTGGCAGCATCCTGAGCATAAAGCGAGGAACTAAATATCAACATTAAAATTATCATGGCAACTGGCAGGTGCGTGAACCTATGGAGCATGTACTTACCTGTTATTATCAAATATTTGCAAACGCTTAACGAGAGTATCCGATAACTTAAGTCTATGTGATTAATGATAAAATTCAACAGTTTAAAAAAAAGGGCGCCACATGGGCGCCCAGTCACACATAAAATATTACTAGAAATGTGCTCTTAGCTGTATACCAAAATAACGGTCAGCATCACGTGGAATCTGATAGCGGAAGTTATCACCGGCATAGGTCGTAACATATTGTTCGTCTCCTAGGTTTTTACCTATCAAAGAGACGCGGTATTGATCATCGTCGAACGAGAAGGCCACACTGGCATTCACGATCCCATAATCCGGTAATACGGCTTCCGGGTTGGATTCAGCCGACGCACCTGGTGCACCAACAAATAGTTCATCTGTATATACATAAGAGGCATTAAAATAGACATTCATATCTTCAAGCTCCCATACATATTCACCCATGGCTGAATACTTCAAGTCAGGGGAGAAAGGTAAATCAGCACCTGAACTACCAGTGCAACCTTCATCTCCTATTGGGCAACGAAACTTATCCACTTCTGCATTTATAGTTGCAAGACCACCAGATAGGGTAAGTGCGTCTGTCGCCTGCCATATAAAGTCTAATTCAGCACCTTCAGTGATAACCGAACCCGCGTTAGTTAAACGAGTAATGAATACGCCGTCTAAAAGCTCTGGGTTATTCGCCTGGAAGCCATCAATCTCAGTGCGGAAAATTGCGGCATTAAACACAATATCTCTACTAGCATATTTATAACCTATTTCGTATGCATCTGATGTTTCTTCACCAATTGGCAAGGTGTCAGTTTCAGACATATTGTAGAAAACATTGAATGCTGGCCCTTTGTAACCTTGAGAGTAGGTAGCATAAACCATGCTGTCGTCAGTTATGTCATATTGCACGCCAAATTTACCTGAGACATTACTTTCATCAGTCTTACCATCGAAGTTTGTGTCTAAGCTAGACTCACGTACACCTACACCTTTACGTCCGTATGGGTCATTACTATTTCTGTTATGTGAGTAACTCACTTCATCATCTGTATAACGAATACCAAACAATAGTCTTAAATCATCGCTAATGTCGTAACTACCATCAGCAAATACAGCCCAGTTATCAAACTGTGTTTCCATATAAGCCGTTGCACTAACAATATCGTTTGCGTTACAACTTAGCCCTTCGTCGGCTATGAATTGATTTATGTCTGCTTCAGTTGGATCGGCTACGCCAAGTGTATCTGTTAGGTAGCGACCGATTGCGGCGGGGAATTGACCACCGTTATTTTGACAACTGGCATCACGAGTAAAGTTACGCTCAGATTCTTGACTCCACCAGAAAAGTCCTACCTGATATTCTAAGGCATTTCCTGTAGCCGAAGCTAAACGAAACTCCTGAGAAGTCTGACGCCACTCTTGTGGACCAATATCGTGCAACTGGAAGGGCACTCCAAATACCGGTAAAGTCGAATCGCCGGCCGTTGAAGTAAAATCACCTTCGCGGAATTCAGTATTATTCCACTCTCTATAAGCTGTGATTGACGTAAACTCATGATCACCAATGGGTTTGTCTACTTGAATTGAGAAGGCTGTGGTTTCATCCTCAGTACGTGTTTCAAAATCGTGGTCAATTAGACGTTGGTCTAAATCTAAATCGCCTATCCCAGTGCTATTAGGTGAGGCTTCTGATATATGACGTCCACTGGGAGTAAGCTCTAAATCTGCGCAACAACTATCACTGGATTTAACGTTTTCAAAGATGAATAGAATATCAGCATCACTGTTAGTTTCGATATCCAGCATCGCACGGACACCTTCTTTATCGTAACCGCTAGTGGTTTCGTTGTTATATACGTTTTTAATATAACCATCGAACTTAGATTTAAGCACAGTTAAACTGCCACTGACATTATCATTGAGTGGCCCTGTGACACTGGTTTTAAGACGGTATTCGTTGTCTTGAAATAAAGTTGCTTCAAAGCTTCCTTCAAACACATCCGACGGGCGCTTAGTGGTAATGTTTATAACACCAGCAGAGGCGTTTTTCCCAAACAATGTACCTTGTGGACCACGCAGAACTTCAATACGTTCCAAATCATACAAATCAACGAAGGCTTGCCCTGAGCGGCCTAAAACGACGCCGTCAACTACAGTGGATACACTTGGTTCAGCAGCAATACTAAAAGAAATCGTACCTATACCACGTACTGTAATAGCAGAGTTACGTGTGGTATTACCTTTTCTAAAACTTACAGAAGGAACAAGCGCTTGCAGTCCTTCGATGTTGGCAGAAAAAGCCGCATTAATCTGATCTTCTCTTAAAACTGAAACGGCAACGGGTACTTCATTAAGATTTTGTGTACGTTTTTGCGCGGTAACGGTGATTTTCTCAAGTAGCCCCTGATCTTCTGTTTCGGCGGCTTCTTGAGCGCTGGCAGCAAAACCTAGTGACATACAGGTAGTAATTGCAAGGGCATGTGTAATCCCTTTATGCAAGGTGCTTGGTTTAAGTAACATAGTGTTCTCCGGGTATATTTCTTATTTTGTGTCCGTGGCGTTCAGCAAGCATTAAGTCCACAAGCTGAAGTAACGGGTTATCCAATTTGGGTACTTAACAAGTTAGACGGTTCATACCGACCTTACCTTTGAATGTATAGAGCACCCCATCTGCAACATAAGGTGTCTTATATAAGACAAAAGACAGAGCGAAACATAACCAATAAGTTAAAAATATGCAACAATTTTGTTAATGCGCGTTTATCAGGTACACAAAAAAAGGGGGAAGGGACTTAATTTGCACTCTGGGAACATTCCTCGACAGATGCTTCAAGCAAGTCTACCCACTCGTTTTGGTAACGATCGATAAACCATTGGCGCATGTTACTAGAAGCGTTTTTGAAGGCCTGTTTTTCTTCGATTGTAGGACGATAAATGGTGCCTCCTGCCTCTTCGAAGACTCGGTAAGAGTAACTTTCCTGAGTTTTCACCATCTCATTGGCAGTTTCTCTTTGGCGACTGAAACCCTCAACAATAATTTGTTGAATATCATTGGGAAGAGATTGCCAAACAGGCTCTGAAAACCACCAAAGCGTGGCCATATATGAATGCCCATCCAGAATGATGTATTTGAGGTGCTCTTGCAGCTTTGCACCAATGATGTCTTGAATGCCGTTTTTGCTTCCTTCTACCACACCCGTTGCCAGAGCGGTATACAGCTCTGCCCAGGAAATAGGTGTAGGGTTGGCGCCTAATTGTCGAACCAGTTCTTGCTGGATATCCGCAGGTGTGGTGCGAATTTTTTGCCCACGCAAGTCATCGGGATGATGAATGGCTTTGTTAGTTGTGGCAAAATTGCGCCAACCGCCGGTGTTAGAAACCCCTAAGAGCCGAATGTTTAGGCCTTGCTCTAGCACCGTTTCACGCATTTTTTGTAAGATAGGGCCAGCCAGTACACACTCTGCCTGTTCGTCAGTGCTAAATACGTAGGGTAAATCCAATACTTGGGCTTGTCCAAAGAAGTTACCCGTGCCGCCTGCTGTGCTGGGAAACATTTCTAATACACCTTGCTGCAGATTACCGATACACTCCGGTACACTGCCACAGAACTGCCCGGATGCGTACAATTGCACCTGAATCCTGCCTTCGCTTTGTTCCTCAACATATTCTTTAAATGCCAGTAAGCCCACATAATCTTCATCTTGAGTGGAGGCTTGTATCGATGCTTTGATGGTAAATTCCGCTTGAGTAAATGTGGAGCGAACCATACCCATGATGCAGGCAAAGGCAATCAGGGCGTAGATACTCAGTAGGCTGACGCGTTTAAGGGACATCTTAAGCGAACCCAAACATGCGCGGTAAGGTCATGGTCAGCGCCGGGAAATAGGTAATAAGGAATATCACCCCGGCCTCAACGGCCAAGAATGGCAACATCTCAAGAGCAATGTTTTCTGTTTTCTCCCCGGACACCGAAGCGGCGACAAATAACACCAGTCCCATGGGAGGCGTTGCCAAGCCCACCGTAAGATTGACGCACATGATCACCGCGAAGTGCAGTGGATCAATCCCGAGAGTGATAAAGATAGGCGCTAAAACTGGCCCCAGTATCAGTATGGCTGGCCCTGCATCCAGGAACATGCCGATGGCAAATAGAAACAGGTTAATGATCAGCAGTAGTAGCAACACATTGTCAGTTATGCCGATGATCTGTGACGCGAGACTATCCGCCAAACCGGAAACAGTAATAATCCAGGCAAAAGTTACCGCTGAACCAACCAATAGTAAAATGGTGCCCGATTGCACCGCTGCGTTGACCAGGATAGTCGGCAGCTTGTCAAATTTTAGGGTATGGGTCACAAATAAAGTAATGATTAAAGCGTAGCCTGCGGCAACTGCCGCCGCTTCGGTTGGGGTAAACACGCCCAGCACAATCCCACCAAGCAAAATAATTGGTGTCATCAAGGGCAAAAACGAAGCTTTAAGAGCCGTGCCTCGCTCTCCCCAGGTCGCTTTACTATTGGCCACAGGATAATTGCGTTTTTTGGCGATGCGGCTGGTAACAATCATAAGGCCTACACAAATAAGTAAACCTGGGGCGATCCCCGCCAAAAACATACCCGCTACGGATACGTTCATGATAAAGGCATACAAAATCATAATGCCAGACGGCGGAATAATTGGCCCAATAACAGAGGAGGCCGCGGTTACTGCTGCGGCAAAACGGCGGCTATAGCCATTTTGCTCCATAGCTGGGATCAACATCTTGCCCAATGCCGAGGTGTCAGCTACCGCCGAGCCCGATAAGCCGGCAAATAATACTGAGGAAAGGATATTAACCTGTGCCAGACCGCCACGATAATGGCCTATCAAAGTTTGACTAAAGCGCACAATAGCCTGGGTGATCCCGCCCTGATTCATCAGTTCACCAGCGAGAATAAAGAACGGAACTGCCATCAGTGGAAAGGAATTCATGCCTGAATATAAACGCGTAAGCAAGGCTGAGAAGAATACTTCATTACCGTCCAACATCAGACTAACGCCAGGCCCGATCAATAGGGCAAAGACCACCGGAGCGCCTGCTGTCAACAGCAGTATGAACACCCAGAAATAGCTTAATGACATACTAGTTGTGCTCCTTAAGGATGAGTTCAGTACCCTGAACAAAATAATATAATTGTTCGAAAAAACGCTCGACTCCAACCAAGCAAAGCGCGCCAAACGCAAAGGGAGTGCAGGCATAGAAATAAGCTAACTTAAGAGGTATTGAAGAGGCGTAAATGTTTAACCCTCCCTGCCAAAAATCGATGCTTTCGACAAAGAAAATGCCACTGATAAGAATAACCAAAACACTAATGAGCAGCTCGGATAGTTGCCGTAACTTTAAGGGAAGCGCATCGGCAAACATTTGAATAGAAACATTGAGATTCTCACGGTAGGCCCAGGGAGCCACAAGGCAAGCCACCCACACCATCATATATTTGGCGAGTTCTTCGGTCCATGGAAGGGAATCATTCAAGACATAACGAAAGAAAACCTGGGATAAAATTAACACCACCATCAAGGCTAACATTATGCCTGCGATATTCTTAGCCAGATGACTTAGCCAATAATTAAGTTTGGCTAAGGTCTGCAGCGCTTTTAGCAACATAGGTACTCACTCAATAGTGAAGAAATAAGATTCACTCGCTGCCAGGCCAATAGTGGCTGACTAAGTTGTCGTCTTCGAGAAATTCGGTATGTTGCACTGCTTCTCCCATAGGTATCTGTTGACCCACCGGAACGAACACAGCCAACTCTTCTAGTGCCAAGGTTAATTTAAACACTTTGCCACCTTGCCAGGGTTTTTGTGAGGGAAACTGCAACCAATTTCCTTCGGGCAAATAAAACTCTACTTCTCCGCCAACTTGCAGGCACGGCACCACTAGCATTTTATCACCAAACATAAATTGTTCTTCAAAGGCCCAAGCGGCGCGATCATGGGCAAAGGCAAGTGGCATGGCGCGCATCAGCGGCATACCAGTGCTACTTGCTTGTTGCATTGCCTGCCTGATATAGGGAATAAGTTGATAGCGTAAAGTTAACGCCTGGTTAACGACCTTCTCTGCTGCATCTCCATAACTCCACGGTTCGCGTTGGCCAATGCCGTGTAAACGCATATGAGCAGAAAATACGGCAGCCTGAGACCAGCGAACGAATAGCTCTGGATCCCGAGTGTCTTTATAGAAGCCGCCAACATCGGTTGCATAATAAGGGGCACCAGACATTCCCCAGGACAGGGCTCCGTGAATACTGCCGGCCAAGCCGCCCCAATCAGCTTGAGGGTCTCCTCCCCATTGGCTCGGGTAACGTTGTGAGCCGGTCCAGGCAGAGCGACTAAATAGGAAAGGACCAGACTGAGAATACTTTTGTGCAGCTTGGTAAACGCAGCGATTATATAAAAGACTGTAAACGTTATGCAGACGTGTGCCTGAATCGCCACTATATGCCAGCATATTGTCGTCTTCAACTTGCTCACCAAAGTCTGCCTTGATCATATCTACACCCAGATCGAATAGAGGTTTGTGTGATTCCAACCAGAACTCAAAGGCCTCCGGATGAGTGAAATCCACGATGCCAGATTCGGGTAAGGGTGTCAGTACCTCGTCAAAAGCACTCATATCCCACTGGTAGCGATAAGTTTCTCCACTGCGTTTGTCTTTAAGGAGCCAGCCCTTATCTGCCATTTTTGCGAACAAGGGGTTGCTTACCGAGACCAGGGGGTACTCCCAAACACACACTTTAAAATTCTGCGATTTGAGCTGCTTCATGAGCGCGGCCGGATCATCGAAGCGCTTAGGATCCCATTCAAAGGCAAAGCGGGTATCCGTATCCTGCCATGCTCGGCCATCCAACGTAATCACATCACAGGGCATATTATTATCGCGAACTGCTTTAGCGGTAGCTAGCAGTTCAGGAACGTCCTGATAATACGCTTTAGAGAGTATGACTCCTAAGCTCCATAAAGGAGGAACCGGTGCTTTGCCCGTGAGATGGGTGTAGATGTCTAGTAACTCTGCACCATCATTTCCCTTAAGAATAAACAAATCCAGTTCATCATCTTCTGTCAGTATGCTGTAAGCACGATTAGACCAGGGTGCAAAACCAACCGCATGGGTCACAGGGGCAGGGGTATGCACAAATGATCCCCAGCCTTTTTGGCTCCAAGCGAAAGGAGTGTTTTTGTAGGAAATTTCTGCATTTACGCCGAGGGCATCATGGTTATAAGAGCGCACGAGTTGTCCACGCTTATCTAACTTGCTCCACTTTTCACCCAAGCCATAAACCGTTTCGCTTGGACCAAGATCCAAGCTGAACAACCAGCCGTGGTCCAATTTCGCAAGAGGCGGCAAGCGGTGTTGACGGACAAAATGTCCATCTTTTGGTGTTTGTTGCAGAATTTTTTCTTTGTCAGTTAAGGTAAAAGCGAAAGGGTTATGCCGAATACTGAGTTGTAAGTCCCCGGCTGTAATTTTAGTCTCTGTGTCGGCTTGTTCAATACAGCAGGCTAGCGCTAGCGGCTCTTCAAGCAATATGCCGTAGTCCGCAGTACTTGCTTTACCTATTCTGATGCGCAGACCGCAGGTATGAAAACTAACACTCATTCTGCCTGCCGAAGTGGGGATAACCACACGATTATCGACTTCCAGCTTGGCGATACCGGTCACACAA
>JBLHNW010000106.1:0-9722 GCA_047622205.1 Paraglaciecola sp. | reverse complement strand
ACGGCTGTGATAAAGGGCACCAAAATGGAGACCCTATAATAGCTAGTGACGCTGAACTGAAAGAGCAGGTAATTTCTGATATTAACGAATTGGTCAGGCAATTTGATCTTACTGATATAAGCGCTCAAGTCGCTGACATTAGTAATGAGATCTTAGTACCCTCAGAGAGTTCGAATTTACAAGAAGGTCAAACAGTACAAGAAGGTCAAACAGTACAAGAAGGTCAAACAGTACAAGAAGGTCAAACAGTACAAGAAGGTCAAACAGTACAAGAAGAAGTGCAAGACTGGTCTTCATTGGCTGAAAAATTACAAAGCCTAGCAATTAGTGGTAATGCAGAGACTGAAATAATTACTGCTGAAGATCAGCCATTGTTAGTCAAAGATACAGCCAGCTTGGTTCAGCAGACTGTTGATATTGAGGCTCTAACACTAGAGGAGCTCGCGACAAATTTGCTTGAAATTCAGGGAGATGAACCACAAGCAGATACAGATATTGAATCAAGTGAATCATCAGCAGCATCGCCCCTCATTAATGTAGTAGCCCAAATTCTGGGTAAAATCGATTCCAGCCAGTTAAATCCAAACAGCACGGAGCCAGAAATTTTGGCCGAAGGTCTATTGAATAATTTAGAGGAGCTGCAAGCGGCATATGAAACAAGTAAAACTGCTGCAACCTTAGGGCAAGGAATTGAAGAAAAAGTATCTGACATAAAAGTCACACCTCTTGTAGCGGATACCATTACTGCGGCGAATAATGAAGCGCAACAACAACTTGTCTCGACGCCAGACATCGGTGCAGTAGAAACGACCAGCGAGCAACTTACTGACAAGTTGAATCAAGCACTTATTGCAACAGTCATTGCCCCTGCGAGTACTGAGGAAAAAGATCTACAGCTTGATTCTCTTAAGCAAGGCGAGATGGCGCTTATGCAATCCGAAGAAATGGCAGTCTCTGCATCTGATGCTGTGGTAGCTGATGTACAAGCTCATCCTCAGGAACTTCTTGTCGCAGCCTTAGGACCTAAAGATGCCGCTCAGGGCAATGCCCTTGAAGTGCTGGCTAATATGTCTGGTGAGAAACTAGATAAGTCATTGAATAATTTGCTACAACGTATGACAACTGAGGCGTCGACTAGCGAAGCTCAAAAAGTAGCGCTTACTAATCAACAAGCCGCTGCAGTCGCCGCGACACAAGTGGATCATCCAGTACTAGAACATACCAACAAAGAATTTATCGCGGCCTTGAAAGCGGGTGTCGACGAATTTAAAACACAACTTGCCCAAGGCCGGGAGCCAGGCATCGATCTCAAGGCCCTGGTGGCGGATGCAATGAGTAAATCAGCAGATACATCCGCTTCGATTACCAAGCAACCAGAACAAATAGATTTGGCGCTTAAAGCATTTAGCCAAGTATTAGGTTTCGCTCAGCAACTTAATGGAGCATTAGAGCAGCACCAAGCCAGTATGTTGAGTCACAACAATTATATGGCCAGAGAAGTTGGGCAAAACCAATTAGAACAGCTCAAACAATTTCAAACACAAACGTCTCAGTTTGATAAAGCCGTAAATATTAGCAAACCGGAAGGACATCAGCAGTTGGCTGAAAAGGTTCGCTGGATGGTTAATGCCAAACAACTGGTTGCTGAAATTCGATTAGATCCGGCTGAATTAGGCTCGATGCAGGTAAAAGTCTCGATGACCGGGGAATCGGCCAATATTAGTTTTGTGGTGCAATCGCAGCAGGCCAGAGATGCAATGGAAAGTGCCACACCCAGATTACGTGAAATGCTTGCCGAAAAGGGCATAGAATTGGGGCAGTCGTCGGTTAAACAAGATCAAGGTCAAGAGGCCGATGGCGGCAAAGAACAGCTCGCAGGCCAAAGAAATAACAGTGATGAGGACGGATTTGACGATTCGAATGGACATCCTAACGAGGCAGTCATCCAACAGTCAATAGTGAACGGCGCGCTGGGTGGAATCGACTTTTTTGTCTAGCAACATAATTGTCGAGCAAGAATGTGCAATCAGGCGTTGCCATTTGCTTTTAAGATCAGATAATAGCCCTTACACAAATATTGAAAGAGAGCAGCATGGCTGAAGAAGAATTAAAAATGGAGGAGGGCGGCAAAAAGGGCAAAATGATGATCATAATCATCGTTGTCGTTGTATTGCTAGCTGCTGGTGGTGGTGGCGCTTTCTTCTTTATGGGTGGCTCAGATGAAGCTATGCCTGCAGAAGGTATGGAGCAGATGGCAGATAACAATAATGCGGCTGGCGCCGGGAGTACTAAATCTGGCACTGCTTTGTATGTGGCCATGCCAAGACCCTTTGTGTTTAACGTACCGGGTACTTCTCGAGATCGTTTGGTTGAGATAAAAGTACAGTTAATGGTGCGTGGCACTGATAGTGAAGAAAAAGTAAAAATGCATATCCCACTGGTTGAGGGGACCTTACTAAGTGTATTCAGTGCTGCTAATGCAGACGACCTAGTGACTGAAGCTGGGAAAATTGCGATTAGAGACAGTGCCCTCAAAGAAGTGCAGAAAAAGATGCAAGAGATTACGGGCAATCAATTGGTTGAACAAGTGCTGTTTACCGGATTTGTGATGCAATAATGCTAAATTATCTTTACGAGCGAGAGTTAACTTGAGCGACTTATTATCCCAGGACGAAATCGACGCGCTATTGCACGGGGTTGATGACGTCGAAGAAGAAGAGGTTAGCCATGTAGAATCAGATGGTTCTGCTCTTGAATATGATTTTTCTTCTCAGGATCGTATTGTCAGAGGGCGCATGCCGACTCTGGAGATTGTTAACGAACGTTTTGCCCGACATATGCGGGTTAGTCTGTTTAACATGATGCGTCGCTCAGCAGAGGTGTCGATTAACGGTATTCAGATGATCAAATTCGGTGAGTACGTTCACACTTTATTTGTACCTACGAGTCTAAACATGGTGCGTTTTCGTCCACTCAAAGGCACGGGTTTGATCACCATGGAAGCGCGATTAGTATTTATCCTAGTGGACAACTTTTTTGGTGGTGACGGTCGTTATCACGCCAAAATTGAAGGACGAGAGTTTACCCCTACAGAGCGCCGCATTATTCAAATGTTGCTAAAGTTGATCTTTGAAGATTATAAAGAAGCTTGGTCTCCGGTAATGGATGTGTCATTTGAATATTTGGATTCAGAAGTGAATCCAGCGATGGCGAACATTGTCAGTCCGACAGAAGTCGTGGTGATCAGTTCTTTTCATATCGAACTGGATGGTGGCGGTGGTGATTTTCACGTGTCGCTGCCCTATGCGATGTTAGAGCCAATTCGTGAGCTATTGGATGCTGGTGTACAAAGTGACAAGGAAGATACAGATCTGCGTTGGAGTAAGGCTCTGCGTGACGAAATAATGGATGTTAACGTTGAAGTATCAACCCGTATGATGGATTTGAAACTAACTTTGCAACAAGTTATGGATCTTGAAGAAGGTACTATTATTCCGATTGATATGCCTGAGCATATCACCGTGATGATTGAAGAGTTACCTACTTTCAGGGCTAAAATGGGTCGTTCTCGTGACAACATTGCCCTTAAAATTATTGAAAAAATTCCTCGCCCGACTTCAGTGAAGTCTGAGCTACAACTTTTAACCAAAGGTGGACGCCGAATTGACAGCGACGCCGAATTACAAACGCTTGAAGATGATTTGTAAGCCATTTAGAGGTATTTCTAATGAGTGATGAAGACGGAATGGACGATTGGGCTGCGGCCATGGCAGAGCAGGCTGATGAAGAAGCAAAGTCCGGTGAAATTGATGCCGACGATATTTTGGCATCGGTTCAGGTCGCTGAGCTAGATGAATTAGAAGACGACAGCCAAATTACACCTACCGAGAAACGTAAATTGGATACCATTCTGGATATTCCGGTAACCATCTCAATGGAGGTGGGTAGAAGCCATATTAGTATCCGTAATTTGTTGCAGTTAAACCAAGGTTCAGTGGTTGAACTGGATCGCGTTGCGGGTGAGCCATTAGATGTTTTAGTAAATGGCACGTTGATTGCTCATGGAGAAGTAGTAGTAGTCAACGACAAATTCGGTATTCGCCTCACAGATGTTATTAGTCAAATGGAACGTATCAAAAAGCTCAGATAAACAAACCTCATGTAAATCATGGGCTTGGATTCTTCTGAGCCCACTTTATTTAAGTCCTTTTAGCGCTTTTGCAGAGCCAGAAAGCCTCTCAAATCCCACTTCAATAGTGTCAATTTTTCTGTCTTTATTGCTGGTGATTGGGTTAGTTTTTATGCTCGCCTACATAATGCGACGGTTTAATGTCACTAATGCGGGCTCCTCGCAAATAAAAGTTGTTGCTTCGATGATGGCTGGCCCCAAAGAACGGGTGTTAGTGATTGATGTTGGCGGTGAACAGCATTTACTCGGTATCACTAGTCAAAATATTAACCATTTAGCGATATTAGCTACGCCAATAGTCACTGAAAAAATGACCGGCGGGGAAAATTTCAAAGAAAAGCTGGCAATGTTTATGGCCGGCAAGCCTCAAGGTGAGTCCGGGACCAAAAGTAAATCAAATCAAAAAGGCGCTCGCGATGATTAGAATAGTCTATTTTGCCTTTGCCATTGTACTTTTGCTGTTGCCAAATATCGCTGCAGCAGCGCCCGGTATTCCAGCGCTAACGATCACTGACAACCCAAACGGCACACAAGAATATACCATGACCCTGCAAGTCTTGGCGATCATGACTTCCCTGAGTTTGTTACCCGCGTTTGTCATGATGATGACCTCTTTTACTCGTATCATCATTGTCTTATCAATATTACGACAGGCCATTGGTTTGCAGCAGTCTCCGTCAAATCAAATTCTGATTGGGGTGAGTCTGTTTTTATCTATGTTTATTATGGCGCCAGTTTTTGAAAAAATTAATGAAACAGCGTTACAACCTTATTTAAGCGAGCAAATCACCTCGATTGAAGCATATGAACTCGCCAAACTGCCGATGCGCGGCTTTCTACTGTCACAAACTCGGGTTAAGGATCTTGAAACATTTGTACAAATTGGCGGTTACGAAGATCAGTTTCAGGATCCTCAGGACGTGCCAATGAATGTGCTTATTCCCGCCTTTGTCACAAGTGAATTAAAAACAGCATTTCAAATTGGGTTTATGTTGTTTATACCTTTTTTGATCCTCGATCTGGTGGTGGCTTCGATATTGATGGCGATGGGTATGATGATGTTGTCGCCGATGATTGTTTCACTGCCGTTTAAGCTTATGCTATTTGTGTTAGTCGATGGTTGGAACCTGGTTTTCGGCACGTTGGCAAATAGCTTCGGAATGGGGTAACGCGACTCATGAGCCCAGAAGTCTTTGTTGAGATCCTCAAAGAAGCCCTGCAAATGGTAATACTGCTGGTGTCGGCGATAATATTGCCAAGCCTGTTTGTTGGTCTTATTGTCGCAGTTTTTCAGGCAGCAACGTCTATCAACGAACAGACCATGAGTTTTTTACCTCGATTGATTGTCACCCTGCTCGCACTTAGTTGGGGAGGGCATTGGCTGGTAAATAAACTCATGGAATTCACCTTTATGATTGTGGCACGTATTCCAGAGGTGGTTGGGTGATTTTTCTGTCGACAAAGATAATCCCAAATTCCACAGTTAAACCACTCTTTCCACGAGTTCTACCGCGGAATCTAGGGTAAGAATTTATTAATGGAATTCGCTGCCGAGACAATTACCCGATTTTTGGCCGATATGTTGCTGCCGTTTATGCGCATCTCCGGTATGTTCGCATCCATGATTGGGATAAGCGCAAAAACAGTGCCACCAACAGTTCGTGCCTTACTGACTCTATTTTTGACCTTAGTTATTTTGCCGGTGGTGCCGCCAGTACCGGTCGCTGAAGTGTTTTCAGTTGGTACATTTTTACTGGTGTTCCAACAACTTTTTATTGGCGTAGCATTGGGTTTTTTGTCAACTATTGTGTTGAACACCTTTGTTTTGGCCGGGCAAATAGTCGCCATGCAAACGGGTTTGGGCTTCGCATCTATTGTTGACCCGGTAAACGGAATTAGCGTGCCCGCAGTCGGACAATTTTACCTCATACTGGCAACCTTGCTGTTTTGGGCTCTTGATGGACATCTGGCAATGATCCGCATGATAGTGATGAGTTTTCAAGCCTTTCCCATTGGCGAGGCATGGCTGCAACCATCGCAGTTCAGGGACATTGCCCACTGGGCGGGTTGGATGTTTATTTCAGCAGTGACCCTGTCGTTAGCGCCCATCGTCTCGCTTTTACTGGTTAATTTGGCGTTTGGCATAATGACCAAAGCAGCCCCCCAGTTAAATATTTTCAGTATCGGTTTTTCTATCGCACAAATTATGGGCTTAGTGATTATCTGGGTAACCATGGGGAATTTCACGCATCACTTTGAAGTGCAGTGGAATAGAGCGCAATTAATGATGTGTCAGCTGGTTAATGTCTGCCCATAATATTTTGACGGAGGTCTCAGTGAATGTCTGATGCTAATGAAAAAACAGAAGAACCCACGGCGAAAAAAACCAGTGAGTCGCGTAAAAAAGGCCAGATAGCGCGCTCAAAAGAATTATCGACGGTGTTAGTACTGGTGACCAGTGCAATAACGTTTATTTTGATCGGTGCGCAAATTGCCGAAGCTGTTTTTGTCGTAACTCGCAGAACCTTTACTTTATCCAGAGATGAAACTTATGATTTTACGCATATGTTTCAAGCCATGGGCTTTGCGATTAAAACAGTCAGTTTGCCTGTATTGTCATATATGATTATTGTTACCATTGCAGGTATCTACGGCAACATAGCGCTTGGAGGCTACAACTTTACCTGGCAATCAGCCGAACCGAAAGCGAGCAAACTTGACCCCATTGCCGGCCTGAAAAGAATGTTTGGCATGAACGGCGTGGTAGAGTTGTTCAAAGCACTTGCCAAGTTTTTAGTGATTGGATCGATGACCTATATCGCTATGCTGGTTTTTTACGAAGAGGCATTACATCTCGATCTAGAGCTATATCCCCTTAATCTATTTCACGCCATGGAGATGCTTTCATGGGGGTTTTTAATCATGTGTTGCTCACTTATTCCTATCGCAGTATTCGATGTGCCTTATCAGAGCTTTAAGCACAATAAAGAAATGAAAATGTCTTTACAGGAAGTCAAAGACGAACATAAAAATGCCGATGGCGATCCGCAAGTCAAAAACCGTATCAGAAAATTACAATATCAGGCAGCAGCGAATCGCATGATGCAACAAGTGCCAACCGCTGACGTTGTAGTCACCAACCCAACCCATTACTCAGTGGCGCTCAAATACGACCAGTTTGGCAATCGAGCACCAACGCTAGTCGCCAAAGGTGCAGATGAAATGGCCATGCATATTCGAAAAATTGCCAACGCTCACGATGTACCCATTGTTACTTCACCCATGCTAGCGCGAGCGATTTATTACTCAACCGAGGCTGAGCAAGACGTGCCGGAAAAACTGTTTATGGCCGTCGCGCAAGTACTGGCATATGTATATCAGTTAAAAGCATACAAAAAAGGCAAAGGAAAACGTCCCGTACCGCTTAAGAAAGACCTGCCAATTCCTCCAGAGTTGAGACGATAGAGTTTTAATAGATCTCAGTAATTCGTGTAATAAGTACCCATGTCATAAAGTGATTTAAAAGCTCATTTAAAAATAAGCTGGGAACTGGGGTTTAATTAATCGCAACAATTAGTCCCGCACATTACTCAAGCAGCCGTCAAATAATCAGCTTTGGGTTCCCGAACTAAGTTTTGTTCCGGCAGGTCAATTGGACTAATGGTTCCTGCACGTTTATCACCAATAACGTGAGTATAAATTTCGGTCGTGCGTAAATCACTGTGCCCAAGCAATTCCTGAACTGTTCGAATATCGGTACCAGTCTGTAAAAGGCGAGTCGCAAAGGAATGGCGGAAAGTATGTGCAGTCACTCTTTTTAATATCCCGCTTTGCTTAACCGCAGCTCTCAAGGCTTTTGCATAAGCCGATTCGTGGATGTGATGTCTACTGATATAGCCATCTATTGGGTGCACACATTTATTGATAGAAGGGAAAAGGTATTGCCAGCTAGTTTGTTTAGCTGCATTCCCGTACTTTCGAAGTAATGATGGTGGTAGAGAAGCCAAACCATAGCCGTCTTTTAGATCTTTAGCATGAATTCGAACACTAAAATCCATTTGTTGTTTGATCGCACTGCATAACGAATCGGGTAATAAAGTATAGCGATCCTTCCCACCTTTACCCCGAAACACGAAGATAGAATGGTTGGTAAAATTAATGTCTTTTAAGCGGATCCTTAATGCTTCATTAATACGCAAACCACAGCCATATAGTATTGCCGTTACCAGCCAGTACTTGCCTTTCAGGCAAGCAAGTACAGCTTTTACCTCATCAGCATCTAAAACTGTAGGCAAGTTTTTAGGGGCTTTGGCATATCGATATTTTAAATCCACTAACTCTCTATTCAGTACGCGTTTATACATGAAAACAATGGCGCACAGCGCAAGATTTTGAGTTGCCGCACTAACACCACGATTCACCGCAAGGTGATTTAGAAAACGCTCTATTTCAGCATTACCCATTACATCTGGATGTTTTAAGTTACTAAAACGAATAAAATACCGACACCAATAGAGATAAGTTTTTTCTGTTTTTAGACTGTAGTGACGGGTTCTGATTTCTAAGCGGATCGACTCGATAAATGCTGACATAAAAAACAACTCATATACTGTGTGTTTATACAGTTATAATATAAATTTGAAATATCGCCAATGTTATGTGGGGAACTCACGCAAAAAATATGATATTGAATAACCTGTTTTTCGCGTAAGTTATTGTAATAGGTGGATTTAATATAAATTCATATTTCTAAGGGATTTTGTATTTATCCGGAATCGCGGTTTCTACAGACTCAAAGCATGCAGCAAATGCCTTTTAAATACGCTAAGAGTATGAAAGGATGGGACAAATTTTTACCTAGTCGGAATTTTTAAGCCGAATCGTATCCGGACTTAACCCGACTTCCGACTAATATACTGTTAGGCACTATATGAACCATCCCGAATTTTTAGAAAAGCTTGAAGAATATGGATATGAAAGACAAGGAACTTCAAGCTCTTTCCTTGAAACTGATGATTGGATTATAGGTTTTATAGGGCTCAGCGGAAGATTTCAACAAACTGGAACAAAAGCGTTTGTAATTTGCGCGAGGCCAAAGAATTTCGGTTTTATGGATGACCCGAAAAAGCAGTTTCATAGTGAACCGATGGAATATCCGTTCAAATTAACCCTAGAAAGCTTTAACAAAAAACTTAAATATCAGTCACAATTATTACGTTTTGAGCACTCCAGAATTGAAACCGAAGCTGACTGGGAAAAGGTGTTTAACATTCTAACAATAGATCTACCTGAATCACTTTCAAAACTGGAAGTATCTGGTTTAATCAAACAGCTCAAAAAAATTAAAGAGCCGGGTTACGTTGAAAAAATCTGGCTAGGGGAACAAAATGCCTAACAAGTGCATCTTGTCGGACTTGGGTAAACTGTCACCTTTTGTGCAAAAACATGCACAAAAGCCGCCATTTCACCCAAGCCGCAAATGCAGGCGTTATGTTTCATCCGAGACCTGAATGATGACTAAAGAATTCAAATT
>JBLHNW010000105.1:0-9731 GCA_047622205.1 Paraglaciecola sp. | reverse complement strand
CGCTAAACCTTGGGAAGCCAAACCCTGGCACCAGTATTATCCGATATTTCTTACTGAGAAACGTCTGAATAAGGGCGTGGAATTTTGGCAAAAACATAAGGATGCACTGCAAAGAGCTGAGCAAGAATTGGGTGTCCCGGCAGAAATAGTTGTTGCTATCATTGGTGTAGAAACATTCTACGGTAGCTATAAGGGCAAATATCCAGTGCTTGATGCCCTATACACTTTAGGGTTTTATTACCCACCACGGTCAAAGTTTTTCCGTAGCGAATTAGAGCAGTTATTTTTACTGGCAAGAGAAGAAAAGTTCGAGGTCTCACAACTTATGGGCTCTTATGCAGGAGCTATGGGCTGGGGACAATTTATTTCCTCAAGCTACCGCCATTATGCGATAGATTTTGATGGTGATGGTGTACGTGATTTACTCAACAATCCGGTAGATGCTATCGGCAGCGTAGCCAATTATTTTGCCAAACACGGCTGGAAAAATAATCAGCCCGTCGCGTTCCCAGCACAATTGTCTGGGGAAAAGTACAAGAAATTGCTATCTAAACCATTAAAATACAAGCACACATGGTCTGAGCTACAGGACGCAGGTATTACCACCAATCAAACCATTGACGCCCAAAGCAGTGCCAAATTATTTGCCTTCGAACTGGCTGATAAGCAAGAGTATTGGGTAGGACTGAAGAATTTTTATGTGATCACGCGCTATAATCACAGCCCCCTTTATGCAATGGCAGTCTATCAACTAAGTCAGCAAATAAAGCAGCAGTACTTAAGCACCACGCAGACACCTCAATAATATTTAAACCCAGAGTAGCCATGAAATATTTTTGTCTATGTATAGTCTTTATTTTGCTTTCGGCTTGCGCCCCAAAAGGACGCTATACGCAACATCAAGATTCTCCACCGTCATCTGTACCCAAAGAGGTGCCGCTCACCGATGCTAGCCCTAAATACGAACCCTACGCTCCCGCTAACCAGAGACCTTATAAAATACGCAGTATAAACTACACACCAATGGCAACTGGCAAAGGTTTTAGTGCTGAAGGAAACGCATCCTGGTATGGACAAAAATTTCACGGTCATCTTACCTCAAATGGCGAAACATATGATATGTACGGTATGTCAGCCGCACATAAAACTCTACCTTTGCCATCGTATGCCAGAATCACCAATCTACAAAACGGCAAACAGGTGGTGGTGCGAATTAATGATCGCGGGCCATTTCACAGAAAAAGGCTGGTCGATTTATCCTATGCAGCCGCGATGAAACTCGGAATTTTGAGTACCGGCGTGGCAAAGGTCAAATTGGACGTGATCCATATTGATAAAGATGGCCAACTTACGGTTGGCAATAACCCACCAATTAACACCATGAACGAAATTTCCATCACAGAAAATGAAAGTAACAATTTATTGTTTATTCAGGTAGCTGCTTTACAAGATAAACAAAGAATCCAACATATTGCCCAGGGACTGACATCCCTATATCAAATCCCCCATCACACTCCAGAAAAGAATGGCTTGTATCGTTTGCAATTAGGCCCAATTAACAATGAAGAGGACGCCAAAGCATTATTGTTGGAGTTGCAAAAAAATGGCTATTCTGGCGCATATAAAGTTTATCTTACTGAATAACAAAACTTATTGCTGTTTACCTAGTCAGATAAGATGATCGGCAGGATTATTGTTTAACGAATAATTCAACATGAAATCTTACCAGTTGCTCAACAATATAAATAAAAAACTGCTATATTAGCGCCCAATTTGTGGTTGTTTTATTATGACTTACAAAAATAACTAGATTCCCATAACACATTCAAATTACGGTAGATAAATGCGAAACGCCAAACACATCCTGATTGCAATTTTTAGCAGCGTGACACTTTCAATAAGTAGTTTAGTTGCATCCGCTGCGGTGGTCATTCCACCTCCCCCATCGGTTGCAGGCAAGGGCTTCATTCTAATGGACTTCGAAACCGGCAATGTTATTGCTGAGCAGAACTCACACATTCAACTACCACCAGCCAGTTTAACCAAAATGATGACCAGTTATGTGATCGGCGAGGAACTTAAAAATGGCAATATCAAAGAAACTGACTTAGTCACCATATCCGAAAATGCCTGGGCCAAAAACTTCCCAGATTCATCCAAAATGTTTATCGAGGTAGGTAAACAAATTTCGGTAGCAGATTTAAACCGGGGCATTATTGTACAATCCGGCAATGACGCCTGTGTAGCCATGGCTGAACATATCGCTGGTAGCGAAGATGCCTTTGCCAGCATGATGAATATGCACGCGCAAAATCTTGGTATGGTGTCCACTAACTTTGTTAATAGTCACGGCTTACACGATGCAGAACATTACACGACACCATACGATATGGCACTTTTAGCTGCAGCATTGGTGCGTGACGTGCCAAATGAATATGCAATTTACAGTGAAAAAGAATTTACCTTTAACGATATTAAACAATACAACCGCAACGCCTTATTGTGGGACAAAAGTTTGAATGTTGACGGAATAAAAACCGGCCATACCTCGGATGCTGGTTACAGCTTGGTATCTTCTGCTACTCAAGCAAACATGCGTCTAATTGCGGTTGTCATGGGAGCCGAAAGTGAACGGTCTCGTAAAGAAGAAAATAAAAAGTTATTAAAATATGGCTTTCGTTTTTATGAAACCATCACGCCCTATAAAGCGGGCGACAGTTTTGTCTCACAACGCATTTTTATGGGCGACAAAGAGACAGTTGATTTAGGTATTTTACAAGACACACCGATCAATATTCCTAGGGGACAGAGTAAAAGTCTGGAAGCTAATTTTGAGCTGGACAAAAAACTGGAAGCCCCCTTGGCCAAAGGAGAAGTTGTAGGAAAACTGTATTTACGACTTGATGGCGAAGATGTAGCTGAATATCCTCTGGTTACCTTAGAAGAGATAAATGAAGGTGGATTGTTGGACCAAATGATGGATTTTGTAAAATTACAACTTGGTTTTGATAGCTAAGTGCCACATTAATGCTGAGTTGAAAATAATTCAAAATTAAAGAGATATTTATTAATGGCAACAAATTTCGATCAATTACTGGATTTTCCTTGTCTGCAGACTTTAAAAATCATGGGCGTGGCACATGATAATTTACCGTTGGACGTTATCAGCTGTCTACAGATACACGCACCTGGTGATTACAGTCCTAAGATAAAACCAAGTTCAAAGGGCACCTATCATTCATTATCGATCAGCGTACTGGTTACCAGCAATGAACATATGGAAGTCTTATATACAGAGCTTGCCAAACTTGAGCTAGTTCGTGTTGTTCTCTAGCAGAAACACAACAGTGGAAAGTATAAAGTATTGAAACAATCCCAATCGATTATAATTCGTCAACTGGGACTTCAGCCCTATACGCCCATATGGCAAGCGATGCAGGACTTTACCGACTGTCGCGATGACAACACTTTAGATGAAATATGGTTAGTTGAACACGAACCGGTATTTACTCAGGGGCAAGCTGGTAAGGAAGAACACGTCCTCGCGCCTGGTGATATTCCGGTCGTTAAAGTTGACCGTGGTGGGCAGGTCACTTACCACGGCCCCGGCCAACAAATGTTGTATGTCTTACTAAATATGAAACGCAATAAACTCGGTGTACGTGATTTAGTCAGCGCACTTGAATCTTGTATTGTAGAAAGCCTTAAACCATTTGGCATACAAGCTTACCCTCGTGCCGATGCACCTGGCGTATATGTAGATGGCAAAAAAATCTGTTCGATTGGATTACGCATCCGCAGGGGTTGCTCTTTCCATGGTTTAGCACTCAACGTCAATATGGATCTTGCACCATTTCAGCGCATTAATCCCTGTGGTTATGCTGGCCTAGAAATGGTAAATTGCGCTGAATTAAATGGCCCCAAAAATATGGCCGAAGCTGGTACCAAAATTATTCAGCAATTATGTACGTTGTTGGCTGAAATAAACCCAGAATCCCAGATGAAATTAGATTACAGAGAAGGTTTTGATGACTAACGCACGTCCAGAAGCTGGAGTAAAACTCCGGGATGATGAAAAAGTAAAACATATCCCCATCACCATTATGCCCACTGAGAAAGCCCAGATGCTGCGTAAGCCGGCATGGATAAAAATAAAATTGCCGCGCAATACAGATCGTATTGATCATATTAAAAAAACCTTACGCAAAAATAATCTACACTCAGTTTGTGAAGAAGCCAGCTGTCCAAACTTAGCGGAGTGCTTTAATCAGGGCACTGCGACTTTTATGATTTTAGGCGACATTTGTACCCGACGTTGCCCATTCTGTGATGTGGCTCATGGTAAGCCCCTGCCGCCGAGTGCAGAGGAGCCAATCAAACTGGCAAAAACCATCGCAGAAATGCAACTTAAATATGTGGTGATCACCTCCGTAGACCGGGATGATTTGCGCGACGGTGGCGCACAACACTTTGTTGATTGTATAAACGCCATTCGTGAACACAGCCCCGCAACCAAAATTGAAGTACTAGTTCCAGATTTTCGTGGTCGGATGGACAAGGCCCTGGAGATTTTTAAATCTGGCGTTCCAGATGTATTTAATCACAATCTTGAAACTATTCCGCGCCTCTACAGAGAATGTCGACCCGGAGCAAACTACCAATGGTCTATGGACCTATTGAAAAAATTCAAGCAACAGCATCCTGAAATCCCAACCAAGTCAGGCTTGATGATGGGTATGGGTGAAGATAAACATGAAATTGCACAAGTGCTTAAAGATTTACGTACACATGACGTAGAAATGTTAACTCTTGGACAGTATTTGCAACCAAGCAAACACCATTTCCCACTAAAACGCTATGTGCATCCTGATGAATTTGATGAGTTAGGTGAAATAGCCAAAGAACTTGGTTTTAGTCATGCGGCTTGTGGCCCTATGGTTCGCTCAAGCTACCACGCTGACAAACAGGCTGCAGGTGAAGAAGTAAAATAATTTTAAACATTGTGAGCTCTGACGGATGTCTCACGGCAATTAAAAAGTAACTATAGACTCGCCTTTTGGCGAGTTTTTTGTATCTTTATTTCAGAACATTTAAGTGAGAAACAGCATGAAGAATTTGGTCTATCTGCTCGCCTTATTAATTAGTTTAAATGCGGATGCTGTAGAAGAGTGGCGCACACCCGAGTCCGGAAACTTAGTCTATCTGCAACTTGAGTCTGGCGTAGTGATTATCGAACTCGCCCCCTTCATAGCCCCGAAACATGTTGAACAGTTTAAAGCTTTGGTTAAAGAGGGTTTCTACGATGGACTAGATTTTTATCGGGTTATTGACGGCTTTGTTGCTCAAGGAGGAGATGTGACTGAACAAAAAGAAAGTTTATACAAAAAAAAATTAGCAGCTGAATTCACTCGTCGGCTCACAATTGATTCTTCTTTCTTGCTGGTGCAATCCCCCGATTTTATCGCTCCACAAACGGGATTTATAAACGGATTTCCGGCTGGTCGCGACCCGCAATCTAAGGAAGAATGGTTATTACATTGCCCCGGCGCAGTAGCAATGGCAAGAGATACGGATGCGAATAGCGGAACGACTGATTTCTATATCACAATAGGTCAGGCCACTCGGCATTTGGATCGAAACATGAGTGCTTTCGGTCGAGTTATCTATGGTATGCCTGCCATTCAAGCCTTAACACGTGCAAATATAAATAACCCTAGTGGTGTGATTACAGATAAAACTAAACGTAGTAAAATTGTCTCTGCAAAATTAGCGATGGACATTCAGTCTGCGTTACGAGTAAACGTACAGATTCAAAATGAACGTGCGCAGACAGTCACTTCTCGTTTAGCCAGCGCTCGGTTATTGGACAATGAATTTTTTCATTTCAAGGGTAATGGTAATTTGGATATCTGTTACTACCAATTAAAATCAAGAGTACTAGATTAGTATATACCCATGCCACCTCAAAATGACGGATTCAGGGGGAGCTTGAGGTAGTGTGGGTATAGTATCCGTTCAAACCCCCATGTCTTTAAAGCAATAATTCAGAGATTAAGTATCAATTCAGCTGAAATTCAGCAACTCAGGATTATTATGGCGATCAAATATTGTAGGAGTATCGCCATGAAAATAATTATATTAACAAGTTTGCTGTCTATTCTTTTTAGCACCACTGCTTTGGCAAAAAATCATTATGCCAAAGTCATTAGAGTCGAACCGGTATATAAGTACCTGACGATTAGTACTCCAAGAGAAATATGCCACAGACAATTAAATTCAGGTAGGCATCACTCTTCTGCAAACACGGTAATAGGTGCGATTATTGGTGGAACAATTGGTAATGCAATTAGCCATAATAATAGAAATGGAAACATCACTACCGTCGCAGGAGCGCTAATTGGTGGGGCAATAGGCCATCAACTGGGGCATCAGAACAAGGCCGAGCGCAGAACGTCACAGCATTGCGTAACCAGTTATGAACAAACCAAAAAAATAAGAAAGCTTAAGGGATATAATGTGTTGTATCGTTTTCATGGTAAAACCTACAAAACGTTTAGCAAGCAAAGACCAGGCAAAAAAATAATTGTTCGTAACAAAACAAGAGCTAAGGTGCATGCTTCACACTATCACGCCTCTCACTAACCTTTTCAGCTAACTTTCCAGAACGGATATGAATAGGTTAGAATGAATACTGAAACGCCATGTAGGTAGATTAAAAATTGAAATTTTCATTTAACATTTTTCTTTTTGTATTGTTCTTGAGCTTAGCGATACTGCCGTCAACGGCAGTGCATGCTCAGAGCAAGCAGAAACCTATAGATAAATCTCAGGCAGCTAAGCGCGCTCAGCAGAAAGTCAAAGGAAGAGTGTTAAGAGTGGATCAGAGTAAGAGCAAGTATCGCGTTAAGGTTCTACAAAAATCAGGACGGGTTGTTTCTGTCGACGTAGACAAGAAGTCGGGTAAAGTCAGCAAAAAAAAGAAGAAGGACTAATATGCGTGTGTTAATTGTCGAAGACGACAGTCGTTTACTCACCCAACTTGATCAACTTTTACAACAAAGTGGTTACAGCGTTGATTTAGCCGATGATGGTGCCAAGGCATTGTTTTTACTTGAGGAGCATCCTTACGATCTCGCCATAATTGATATTGGCTTGCCGGTAATGGATGGTTTTGAAGTTATCCAAAAAGCCCGAAAAAAAGACATTTTATGTCCAATTCTAATTTTGACCGCCAGAGATCGCTGGCAGGAAAAAGTAGAAGGCTTAGACGCAGGCGCAGATGACTATCTGACAAAACCTTTCCATAATGAGGAGCTATTAGCCAGGGCTAAAGCCCTAATCCGTAGAGCAGCAGGTCAGGCTCACCCTACTATCGAAAGAGGCCCAATTAGTCTCGATACTGTAGCGGAAGAAGTAAACGTAAACGGCCTATACATTGAACTCACCGCCTACGAATACAAGGTATTGGAATATTTACTCCTTAATCCCCAAAAAATTGTATCCAAAACCGAATTGACTGAACATATTTACGATCAGGATTTTGATTTGGACAGCAATGTTATTGAAGTATTTGTAGGTCGACTACGGAAAAAACTGGATCCTGATGGCAACATCAATCCCATCGAAACCCTGCGTGGTCGAGGCTATCGAATCAATCGAGAATTATGAGTCTTTGTGTAATACATTCATATTCAGTCAACATTTACCGTGAGTAACCTGTCACTGCGTCTGCGCAGTTTTGCAGCAGCATTACTGGCGTTAATCATATTTATCCCTCTCACCGCGCTTACTCTAGAACAGGCATTTTCCAGCAGCCTGAGTCAATCGATGTTACAACAATTGCAAATTCAGAGTTTGACTTTAATTTCTGAATTTGAAATGGACGGAGATTTAGCGAGCATGCCGGAACAGTTATTTAACGATAAGTTAAATATACCTGGCTCAGGGTTATATGCGTTCATTGAAAAAAACGATCAACCTATATGGCAATCACTTTCTACTCTTAACTGGCAACAGGCTCCAGACTTTAAGCCGCCCAAAGTAGGAAACGAAGAATTCATTGCCGATTATGAGTTGCTTGAGCATTATTTTTTATTCGCATACACCGCAGAATTTGAATCCCTCGATGACTATGTGCCTGTCAGTTTTTATATTTTGCAGGACAAGCATACTTTTGAGGCTGAACAGCGCGAATTCGCAAACACCTTGTGGAATTGGTTGGGACTAATCGCATTGCTATTACTTATACTATTGCTGCTTAGTCTCAATGCGGCCCTATCGCCGATCACCAAGTTAATTGAACAAATAAAACTTGCGGAAGCCGGGAAGCTTAAACGAATTGAAGAATCATACCCTCCTGAATTGGAAAAATTAAAAAGCAGTATTAACCATCTATTAAGTACCGAGCAACAGCAACGCAGTCGCTACAAAAATAGCTTGAGCGATTTGGCCCACAGTTTGAAAACGCCACTTGCAGTTCTCGCTGGCAGCGAAAATCTGCCTGACGAAGCGAGAGAACCGATTAAGCAAATCGACAATCAAATCCAACGTCAATTAAAACGTGCCGTGGCAGGCACCTCTGGGGCTTGGGATCACGCTGTTTTAGTGCAACCCGTGATAAATAAACTCATTAATGCCATGAACAAAGTATATCTGGACAAAAGGCTGAATATTGTTATGCACGAAATCAGCTTAAATGGCAGTTTCCCGGGAGACGTAACCGACTTAATGGAACTCCTTGGTAATCTGCTCGATAACGCCTGCAAAGCGGCCTCTAAGCAAGTACAAATTACCGTAGATAATCAACCCGAAGCATTAATCATTGGCATTGAAGATGATGGCCCTGGAATTCCAAGAGAAAAACGAGAACTGCTGTTAAATAGAGGAACACGTCTCGACAGCTACAAAGAAGGCCAGGGCATAGGCATGGCCGTGGTGGCCGATCTAATATCGGCCTATGAAGCGCAATTGGAAATAACTGATAGTTCCCTCGGCGGTGCCAAAATTACTGTCAGATTTTGCAATTTGGGTGTATCGGCAAAGTGACAAGTTGACAATGCGAAACTTATTTCACTTTGACGGATACAAAAGCAGTGATTTTTCACCGTATCAATATTTGGACTATAGGGATAACTGATTTGATTCGCTTTCTTGTACTTTTTCAACACCATGGGAATCATCCGATTCATCTGACTCATCTGACTCATCTGACTCATCTGACTCATCTGACTCATCTGATTCACTAGCAAGTAATAAGGCTATCCATCGCGTATCTTTACTCGATTCTAAAGCGATTTTTACAATCATCGTCAGTGGCACCGACAACAACATACCCACTGTACCCAACAACCACCCCCAAAATATCAAAGACAAGAATACCACCAACGTAGATAAGCCTAAACCACGTCCCATGTAACGTGGTTCAATCACATTTCCCATCACCATATTGGTAACGATATAACCAAAAGCAGTTAGTCCGGATGCTGCAGGTCCTAGTTGCACCAAAGCCAATAATACGGCAGGTATGGCGGCGATCATAGAGCCTATATTGGGAATATAGTTGAGTAAAAACGACAATACTGCCCATAACAGAACATGATCTACACCGAGGATATAAAGCCATAAACCTATCACCAGACCAGTAGCCAAACTAACTAATGTTTTAATCGCTAAATAGTTTTTAACCGACACCAAAAATTTATCGATTTGTTGCATTTTCATGCTGGGGTCGT
>JBLHNW010000104.1:0-9792 GCA_047622205.1 Paraglaciecola sp. | reverse complement strand
AGTGTCTCGAACGTTTCTTGCTCAATGCTTACAACACCCGGTAATGCAGCAACCATCTCTGCTTCATCAGCGCTTAACACCATTGCCATACCGTTAAAAGCGTGGCTATATCTGTGTTTAACTAACAAACTGCGACCAAGACTCTGCTCACAGTTCTGCATCATTTCATTTTGTTTATTACTCAAAAAATCCCGATAAGCTTTAACTGCCGGAGACTTTCCATCCAACTTGGATTTACCTGTTACTCTAAGGCTGGTTGCCTTCATACCTTTAATGCCACCTTGATAACTGGCGATCGAAGGGGCTTCCAGACGCACTATATAAGTGGATTGAGCTTGTGAACTGGTGGAAGATTTTTTCCCTTGAGTGAGGGAGTTTACTTGTTTTACAAATGTTGGCTGAACTTTGGATAAACTTAAGTCAGCGGCTTGTGCACTAAAGGTACTAATTGACCCCAGGGCAAATGTAACGGCACCTGCTATTGCCGAATAAGACTTGAGATTGAACGAATTTGACATCTACTTCTCTCCATTGTTGATTATTGCAAAAACTCAATGCGTATAAATATATTAAATATTCGCATCCGGAATCAGTATCTGTTTTTTATCTAAAATAACAAACTGTCGTAGTACATTATTACAGTCAAAAACAAAACTTTCTATTTGCAAAAAATCGTATTACTTGTAGTTACATTATTATAATTATTTGAAAGTCCAAAATGACGGACAGGTAAAATATTACTTAATTAAATGAGATACGCAATCCCAAATTGACAACAAATCTAAACCCCTCCCTCTAAAGTCGTAAATATATATGAACGACATATGTTGCAAAGAATCATCAATTCCTGCAAGGCTGCAACACTGATAATTTAAGGAACAAATAAGATCAGGTGTTTTCGATTTCAAATATAAATACCATGTACAAAATACATAGTAATTTACACATTGCTAATACAAGCACAAACTACACCACAATGACATTTCCATTAAATTACAATAGGATAAGATATGTCAACATATGATAATTTGATTTAGTGTAAATTATTTGGACAGTTTTACAGGATTTTAGCTTATTACCCAGTTGGCACTAAATCGTTCATTCAACGCATCACTTTTTTTATGTCAAAACGAACGTTTTTTTCATCATTTTTCGTATTTAGTAAACGGTTAACATCTTGTATTTTCGAGTCAGAGCCAGCACAAGAAAAATTGAATGTACCCTTTACAAACCCAAGCGTAAGCCTCTCCCTAAGGGTTTACCTCGTGATTTAGCAGTTTATGTTATTCCTAAAGAAGATAGGATCTTTGTTTGCTGCAACGGTGAATTGCTTCAGGTTGGTGAAAAAAAGGACGACATTGGCAACGCCATCGAACGAACATATGTGCCAGCAAATACCAATATGGTTTAAGGCTTGTGCCACCAGAAATACCTGTTCAAACAAGTCAACATTGAACTGAGTCGCGAAACTATAATCGAGTGGATGATTAAGTATCTTCAGACATTGTAAATACTCGATGGGCACTCAGGGAAATGCCACTACAACAATCGTTTATTCAGGCAGATGACGTAACTCTTAGCGATGTTCACCTGAGACCTGTGTTTAAATACGAAATATTGCAGGCAAAAAAAGAGCCGCTATTAGCGGCTCTTCTATTTTTTCAGTCAAATTAATTAACATTATGAAGGAGGAAAAATCACTTTTGCCTCATCCAAGTGAGTTAATTATTCTCCTTTATCTACCACTGTAAAGTCTAGTGAAGCAACAACTTCGCCATCAACTTTACCTTGTAGAGTGTGAACACCTGTTTCGCGTGGTCCACGTATGAAAACTGAATACGCACCACCTCTACGAGCATTCTTTCTAGCGTTAAACGTACCTAACACTAGACCATCTGAACTTAAGAGGTCAATGGTCACATCAGGATCGTTTGTTTGTACGCCGCCATCAGTCAGTATCATAAGTACTGGCAAACGTTTACCAAGCGCTATAGGATTTCCTGTTGATAATGGTCCAACGAATGTTCCAGCGTAGTCAGTTGCTACATCACCTTCAACCATTACAACTTGACTTGCTACGACTTCTACAGATCCAACACTATCAACCGTGTTTGATACTTCAGAAGTCACATCAGAACCCGCAGCAGCAGCATCAACCGTAACTTGGTATGACAACATAACAGGAGCAAATGATGGTGCAACCAGGTCGAAACAAATAGCCATTCCATTAGTAATCGCAACATCATTAAACGCGAATTGCGTCCCTGTGCTACCTGTAGCATCTTCAACACCAATAGTACCCGTTGTTTCTGCTACATTGACATTATCGAAGGCCATCATGATTTCATAGACGCCAGGAGTATCATCAGCAAAACCGGTGATAGCCATCTGGAAATCGATGCTGTCACCTTCTCCACCTGGATAAAGTTCCATATTGTCATACTCAATTATCGTCAGGTCAGCGCCCGCGGTTGCTAAAGTAACACCCGCTACAGAGCCTGGCGTTTGGTTAGGAGTAGGAACAACCATATCACGCCATAACATGGCAATCAGGCTATTTGGATCTGAGCTATCAGGGATAGGTAAGTTCACCCATGGCGAACCACCTGGAGTCGAGTTGAAGAACACGAATCCATCATCGGTGAAGCCAAAGCCACCAACAAACGAACTACCGTAGAAGTTGAAGTTTTGTCCAGAAAATGCACCGAAGGCAATCGTGTCACCCGTTACACCCGGATCCGGGAACAAACCAAAGGCCTCTAGATCGGTATAACCGGTACCAGGATCAGCAAATGGTACGGCACAAGCTGGGTCTTCATTACTGGTAGTAACTGTATAACCAGGTTGAGCATCAGCAAGCGAACCCTGAGATACATTCCAACTAACTGAACTACCACCAACTACACCACCACCAGTAACCGAACCATCAACTAAAGTAAAGCCAGCTGGAATTGCCGCTTCGATAGCATAGTTTCTGTCTTCAGGACTGAAGTTAGGTGCAACTTCGACTGTGAAGGTTAATACATCATCAACCGCAGCAGTATTGCTGCTAACACTGTACATAACATCATCAGCACCACGTGTTACCGTAACTGGCACAACACCAATACTATCTGGGTTAGCAGCATCAGAGCCTAAAGTCACTGTACCGTATAAAGTATCACCTTCTGAGGCACCGGAGATATCATATATAACACGCATATCGAAAGGTGTTAATGCAGGTACTGCAGCAGGAGCTTCAACACTCATGTTACCAGAATCACCGGCTACGACAGCAGTATAAAGGGTTGCGTCGTCAGGCGCTGTTTCTGAAGCAGCCCAGTTTTGTACTAGTACCCAATAATCACCTTCTGCAGGATTAGTCAAGTCACATGATTCAGCGGCCGTAGCAGTGGCGCTTACACATAAAAGTTCAGACTCTTCTGGCAGTCCATTTCCGTTTGCATCAAAACCAGCAAACAAATCAAGATCTGGAGACTCTGACGCTTCATCAGTAGTGAACGCTAGTACACGACTTGCGCCAGCAGGAACAGTAACGATTGAAAAAGCAACACCATCACTTAAATCGTCAAATGGTGAGCCATTATCACTATCCTGGGCAAGACTTAATGCAGTGCCCGTTGGCGCAACTAAACCACCAATAGCAACCTGAAGATCAGTAATCTCAACAGACTCGATGCCTTCAACCAAATAAGAATCTGCATCACGAGAGGCTGTAATAGACACAGCATCTGGCAGTACACCACTAGATGGTACAAAAGAGACGGTAAGATGTTGCATTGGCATAGCGCCGGCAGGTGTTAAATTAACCTGGCCGTGAACCCAACCACCAGAAGCAAAACCACTGGCATCAACTGTCATTACTATGCTCTGAGTTTCGCCTGCTAACAGATCAAAACTAGTAGGGCTAGCGCTTATAGCGGCGTCACTTGTGGTAACTGACCAACTTCCATCAGCCGTAGCTTCTACAGTACGTGTCCATGAACAATTAATTAAACAGGCACGGGTAACCATACCAGCAACGTTCAAGGTTTTAGGATCACCACCTAAAGCAGGATTAGCGGCTTCAAAATTAGCCGTTGTTTCATCTAATATCAAACCAACCTGTGCAGCCAAATCAACGCGGATCATACCACCGCCCGTGTCAAACGGGTCTGCGGTAGTCACACCATCTTCTTTAAGCGCTGCGCCACCAGTTGTTGCCAATGCAGATTGCACTTCAGCATCTGTCCAATCTGGACGAACCTGTTTTAACAATGTGCTTGCACCAGCTACATGTGGGCTCGACATAGAAGTTCCACTAAGGAAGCTATATTCAACACCGTCAACAAAAGCTGCGTAGATATCTACACCAGGTCCACCCACCATAACAGGCAGGTAGTCTTGACTAAGATTTGGTCCACGAGAACTAAAGTCAGCCATTATGCTGCCAAATGCAGGGTCAGTACCCCATGGAGCCAAACCATCGGTAATGGTAGCCATATGGCCTGTTCCCGATGCTAACCAAGCTTTTAGGTCGTTACCAGAAGCAGCAATCATATGAATAGCCGGAATAACGTGAGCATCATTTGCTACTGATTCAGCACCGCCATCAATGTTTGCTAATACACAACCTGCTGCACCACCATCACGAACATTAATACATTTCTGAACACGGGCAATTGCACCACGATCACAAACAACGATTTCACTGTTAGTCCATGTTCCAGCTGGGAATGGGTTCAAACATTGCTCAGGATCTGCATCGCCGTTACTGAAATCACCAGCATATACGATTTCAGCTGGACCATGTGCACCAGAAACCGAACGACCTTCTAGATCTTCAGGAGCAGTAGTATCACCACCTGAAAAATCATTAAGAAACTTGGTTTCAATCATACGGTCATGAGTTAACGCAGCTACGTTTGTCATCCAGGGTGCACCTGCACTGCCAAGCGTAGAAGGAGCAGGACCATTATTACCTGCCGAGTTAGCTACAGTAATACCGGCTTCGCGTGCAGCCAACCATATCAACTGTCCTGAATCATCCCAGGGACTAGAGTTTATCGGAGCACTCGATCCGATAGAATGATTGATAACGTCAACCAGGCCGTCAAGAATAATCTGATCTACGGCTGCGATCCGGTCACTGGTAAAACAGCTTGGAGCACAAACCTGAAACGCCATAATATTGGCATGTGGTGCAACACCTGAAATGCTCACATCAAGACCAGTAGGGTTACCTTCAGCATCAAATACTGGTGCATCCACATGGTTACCACCAGAGGTACTGGCAGTATGAGTACCATGTCCGTCGGTATCTTCTGAACTGGTTTCAGTTGGGGTTGCATCAATAAACAAATATCTACCTATGAGTTTATTATTACATTCAACAGCAGCGTTGAAATCTGGACTACCTGGATCACATTCGCCTTTAAAGACACCGTCACCTAGAGGATTAACATGCACATAACCGTCACCGCCTACAGCAGCGAACGAAGCGTGGTCGCCATGAATACCACTGTCCAGGATACCCAGTACCATGCCTTCGCCTTTCGCGGCAAGACCTGTAGCTGAGCCATCCCAAACTGCTGTCGCGCCAATATAGGCTGGACCGCTATCTGTATCTGGAAAACTTTCCTGATCAATTTCAATTCGGGCGATCCCAGGCAAAGCAGCTAAACGTTCAGCATCGTCTTGCGTCATTCTGACAGCCATACCATTTAAAGCTGCTTTATAGCGTCTTTTAACATTAAGATTACGGCCCAGACGATCGCTCATCTCCTGTTCCATTTTCGCGTGGCGCTGAGACAAGTAAGCTAAATAGGCCTGGCTTTCAGGGCTGCGCGCATCCAACTTAGCTGCATCACGTTTGCCAGCGACACGTTTTATGTTTGCTGCGGTGGCTTTTAATCCCGCAATACCGCCACGATAAGTAGCAAGAGGCTCTTCACTAAAGCGCACTATGAATCTTTGCTCGCCACTCGCCCCCTTTACGCGAGTGAAAACTTTACTTGTATTCCTTTTAATAGTGGATATTGCTTTCGCAGGCGCGACACCCTGCAAGCTTAGTTGTTTTTTACTTTGTGCTGACTGCTGTTCGGCTTGTGATTGGATGGCGAAGCCACCAACCAACAATATCGCTACCGAAGTAAGACTAAGAATCTGTATTTTCATTTGATTTCCTATTCTGCTCTGACTTTGTTTTTATTCCCGTGCCAAAAATCCGCTGGCACGGCCTCCTATCACATGTCTTTTATTGAACTTATATTTTTTATTTAGTTGCCAAATCTACAAAATTTTTGACAATCTATTACAAAATAAAGGTAGCAGTTGTAGGTATTTTGTCCAATTGTTGATCTGCTAATAATATCTATGTCTAGCTAACTGTCGTTTCAAGCTTATTTTGTATTCAAATATTTACAGCTTAAAAAAGCTTATGACCAGTAAACGTGCACATATTTTAAGCTAAAAATGAGCTCTTTTTATAAATTGCCATGATTTTATTGGGGTGTAATCTGGGGGTGAATTGAGTTATTAAGATTTACACGTAAGGCTGTTTGTTAATGGATTATTCAAGTTACACTCGTAATCTGTGCCACTTAATCAGTAACACATTGAATACACAACAGTTTGAGTATTCGAGACTCCTGATAGGTAAATATTCTGCATTGCCATCAGTTCAACTCTCATTTTTAAAAGTGTACAAAACACAGCATAGAAATATGAGCGCAACATTTTAAAAAACAATCGATAAAGTGCAGATGAATTGGACAATATAAGTGAGCTTTTTAGAAACCTTTCCCTGGATTTATCGAGATTAAGTCAATGCCTAAAGCGTAAATGTGTATCTTCTATAGTATGGCAAGGACATTTCGGTTAGTAGAGATTATTTTGGTTAACGCAATTGTCTGAAGGGCAAAAGAAAGTTCCAAAAATAACCAGAGTAAATAGCGACCCTGAGCAAGCCAGTGCCGCACCTTCTGTAAATGCCTATCGTGGCGGTAACATTCCCCCTGCTCCTCCAGGTGGCATCATACCTTTCATACCACGCATCATTTTTTTCATGCCTCCGCCGGACATTTTTTTCATCATTTTTTGCATCTGCATAAACTGCTTCAATAAGCGATTAACATCTTGAATTTGCGTACCTGACCCCGCAGCAATGCGACGCTTACGCGAGCCTTTAATCACATCTGGTCGTTCTTTTTCCCCCTTGGTCATGGAGTTGATTATCGATTCCATTTGGTTAAAGGATTTATCGTTAGCCTTCTCTTTGATCTGCGCAGTCATATTGCCCATTCCGGGCATTTTATCCATCATAGACATCATGCCTCCCATGTTACGCATTTGTTCTAGCTGTTCTTTGAAATCCTGTAGATCAAAACCTTTGCCTTTTTGTACTTTTTTAGCCAATCGCTGAGCTTGTTCTTTATCAACCTTGCGTTCAACTTCTTCAATTAAGCTTAAAACATCACCCATTCCCAAAATACGCGATGCAATTCGCTCTGGATGGAATGCTTCGAGAGCGTCGAGCTTTTCTCCCATGCCGATGAATTTGATTGGTTTGCCGGTAATTTGACGCACCGACAAAGCAGCACCGCCGCGAGCATCTCCATCTGCTTTTGTTAGGATAACCCCGGTAAGTGGCAAGGCTTCGTTAAACGCTTTAGCAGTATTAGCTGCATCCTGGCCTGTCATTGCATCCACTACAAACAAGGTTTCGATTGGGTTGATAGCTTTGTGTAAAGCTTGTATCTCCCCCATCATCTCGCCATCAATATGCAAGCGACCTGCAGTGTCGACGATTAATACATCAAAAAATTTCTTCCGGGCAAAATCTATTGCTGCCTCTACAATGTCAATTGGTTTTTGCTCAACCGACGATGGAAAAAACTCAACGCCAACATCAGTTGCCAAGGTTTCAAGTTGTTTAATAGCAGCCGGGCGATAAACGTCAGCGCTGACCACCAATACCTTTTTCTTTTCTCGTTCTTTTAATATTAAGGCTAACTTACCTACAGACGTAGTTTTACCTGCACCTTGCAAACCAGCCATGAGAACAACGGCAGGGGGTTGGGAGGCTAAATTGAGCCCTTCATTCGCCTGCCCCATGACAGATTCAAGTTCCGATTGAACAATTTTAATAAAAACTTGCCCTGGATTAAGACTTTTAGATACTTCCGTACCAACCGCTCGTTCTTTAACTTGTGCGATAAAATCTCTAACAACCGGCAAAGCAACGTCAGCCTCAAGAAGGGCCATTCTTACTTCACGCAACGTGTCTTTTATATTGTCTTCAGATAAGCGACCTTTTCCGCTGATATTTTTTAGTGTTTTACCTAGGCGCTCGGTGAGGTTTTCAAACATGAGGATTTTCGTACCAGAAATTCAGAGTGAAATGATTATAACCAATCTATTTGCAAATCAGAACCAAGTGAGCAGTAAAAATACGCCGCTTGATGATATTTTTTATGGTTCTTGCAGGCAAAGGTCTCTTTGGGTGAGTACAATATCTAATAGATTCGTTATACTCTTAAAAAAATAATTCGTTTTTTGCTGATAAAATCAAAATAATGACCAGAATATATCTAAAAATTAAATTTAAACTGAATAACGTAAGGTTGTGCTTATGTTGTTAGATGTTTTGTGTTTTTGTTTTTACGCCGCGGCATCAGCGGTGATCGTAAATGGCTTGTTTCATCATCAGGGCCCAAATCGTAGACTTTCATTTGTGTTAGTTAGTGTGGCTATAGGATTACATCTTGTTATTTTGAACGGTGATATATTTATTGAGCCCGGACAAAACATGAGCATGTTAAACGTCGCATCGCTGATAGCTTGGTTAATCAGTGTAACTATGCTTGTCGCCTCGTTTAGCATGCCAAACACTATTCTGTTGCCTGTAGTTTTTGGCTTTACAAGTATCGTAGTGGTGCTTAATTCAGTGGTGCCCGATTCACACATTATGCATATCAATGTGCAACCTGCATTACTGGTGCATATTAGTTTGGCACTTTTTGCTTATGCCTGTTTGGGGATTGCATTACTTTATGCGTTGCAATTGTCATATATCAACATGCGCCTAAAAGAAAAAAAAGCGTCACTCTTACACTCATCTCTTCCGCCACTCATGGCCGTTGAAGGCATACTATTTAAGTTATTGCTGGTCGGGACCATTTTATTGTCGATGTCACTGGTAAGTGGATTTATGTTTTTAGGAGACATGTTTGCTAAAGAGCAAGCACATAAAACGCTCTTATCTATACTGGCATGGATAGTTTTTGCAAGCATGCTAGTGGGACATTTTAAATTTGGTTGGCGTGGTAAACCCATTATTGCTGCAACTATTTTGGGCTCAGTACTGCTCACTTTAGCTTATTTTGGTAGTCGTTTTGTCAAAGAAGTCATATTGAACTAGCGTAAAGCTTGAATAGCGATTGATTAGCACTTAAAGTCTGGTTTGTTTACATCTTATAGGAATTCAATAGTTGGACAATATCTCCACGAGTAGCCTCTTAATTCTACTCGGCGTTCTGATTTTACTTTCTGCATATTTTTCAAGTTCCGAAACAGGCATGATGTCAATAAATCGATATCGTCTTAAACATTTGGAAAATGAGGGGCATAAAGGCGCGATTCGTGTTCAACGTCTTTTACAACGGCCAGATCGTTTGATCGGTTTAATTCTGATAGGCAACAACCTAGTAAATATAGGTGCATCAGCCATCGCGACTGTTCTTTGTATCAGACTTTTCGGAGATGCCTGGGGCGTGTTGATTGCTACCATCAGTCTAACTTTTGTAATATTGA
>JBLHNW010000103.1:0-9913 GCA_047622205.1 Paraglaciecola sp. | reverse complement strand
GCTTTTCCATTCTTAAATAATTTGAGTTTTTGGATGACCGCTGCGGGTGCCGGACTAGTCATGGTCTCGCTATTTGTTGGTAAATTTGCAAAAACTGGTTGGCTCGCCTACCCGCCTCTATCAGGGATATTACAAAGTCCTGGTGTGGGTGTGGACTATTATATTTGGGCCTTGCAGATAGCCGGGGTAGGGACGCTGTTGTCCGGTATTAACTTAGTGGTGACCATTGTTAAAATGCGCGCACCCGGTATGAACATGATGAGAATGCCGGTGTTTGTTTGGACTTCACTGTGTGCCAATATTTTAATTGTCGCGGCCTTCCCCGTTTTGACCGCGGTAATGGGCATGCTTACCCTAGACCGCTACCTAGACATGAATTTTTTCACCAACGATCTTGGCGGCAACGCCATGATGTATGTGAATTTAATTTGGATTTGGGGTCACCCAGAGGTCTATATCCTAATTCTGCCGCTCTTTGGTGTTTTTTCTGAAATAGTCGCTACTTACAGTCGTAAGCGCCTGTTTGGCTATTCATCTATGATTTACGCCACCGTCGTGATCACCGTTCTGGCTTATATGGTATGGCTGCATCACTTTTTTACGATGGGTGCTGGCGCGACTGTAAACAGTTTCTTTGGTATCGCCACTATGATTATTTCAATACCGACAGGTGCGAAACTATTTAACTGGTTGTTCACCATGTACCGCGGTCGCATACATTTTGACGTGCCTATGTTGTGGACCATCGGTTTTATGATTACATTCATTATTGGTGGCATGACTGGCGTGTTACTGGCAGTACCACCGGTAGACTTTGTACTGCATAACAGCCTGTTTCTGATAGCTCACTTCCATAACGTCATTATCGGTGGCGTGGTCTTTGGTACCTTTGCCGCTGTTACCTATTGGTACCCCAAGGTTACCGGTTACAAGCTCGATCCGTTTTGGGGTAAAGCGTCATTCTGGTGTTGGTTTATTGGGTTTTACCTCGCATTTATGCCGCTCTATCTACTCGGTTTCATGGGTGTAACGCGACGCATGAGTCGTTTCGATGATCCGTCACTACAGATTTGGTTCCAGATTGCACTGGGTGGCGCGCTGTTAGTTGCGTTAGGTATTCTTTGTTTTATTATCCAACTTTATGTCAGCTATAAAAAACGCGATGCGCTGAGTGATAAGACTGGTGATCCATGGCATGGCCGCACTTTAGAGTGGTCAACCTCGTCACCACCACCTCAATACAACTTTGCGTTTACGCCGCGAGTGTATGACATCGATGCGTGGTGGCATATGAAAGCCAATGGTTTTGTTCGACCTACTACTGGCTTTGTGCCCATACATATGCCCAAGAATACCGCAGCGGGTATTGTGCTTGCCGGTATCAGCGCTGTGTTTGGCTTTGCGATGATTTGGCATATGTGGTTGATCGCAGGTTTAACTTTTGTCGCACTGCTGATCGCCATTATTATTCATACATTTAACTATAATCGTGAATACTATATACCCGTAGAAGAAGTAGAGAAGGCCGAGGCAAAATTTACGGCTAAACAAAACGAGGTGCTTGTTTAAGATGGAAAACTCAGTAGCAATGCCGGTAACGCAGCCGGCTAACTTTGAATTTTTAGTGCGCGAAGAGGATCACGTTGCGAACGGTACTCTGCTGGGCTTTTGGCTCTACCTGATGAGTGATTGCCTGATCTTTGCTGCGCTATTCGCGACTTATGGTGTTTTGAGCCAAAGTTATGCTGGTGGGCCAACTGGCGCTGACCTGTTTGACCTACCACTAGTGGCGTTAAACACCAGTTTCCTACTGGTGTCGTCGATTACTTACGGCTTTGCCATGCTACAAATGCAGCAGGGTAAATTGTCGGGGACAATGCTTTGGTTGGCCATCACAGGTGTATTAGGCGTGGGGTTTTTAGGCTTAGAGCTTTATGAATTTTATCATTTAATTCAGCAAGGCGCAGGCCCACAAACGAGTGGTTTCTTATCCGCATTCTTTGCACTGGTAGGCACTCACGGTCTTCACGTTGTCTTCGGTATCCTTTGGTTAGTGACACTACTAGTTCAACTGCGCATGTATGGACTTACCGGCGCTAACCGTCGTCGCCTATTCTGCCTATCAATGTTTTGGCATTTTCTTGATGTGGTTTGGATTGGCGTATTCACCATTGTTTACCTGATGGGGTCAATGTCATGAGCGAACAGAATCAACAAAGTATAGATCACCACACAGAAGAAGGTCCACACAGTACCTTTAGCGGCTATATGATCGGCTTTATTGCCTCGGTCATTTTAACCGTTATTCCATTTTTGTTAGTCATGGCCGATGTATTTAGTTCGCAGAATATGACCATCGTGATTATCCTCGGTTTAGCCTTAGTGCAAATTGTGGTGCATATGATTTACTTTCTGCACATGAATTTTCACTCTGAGGGTGGGTGGAATATGCTTTCGCTGATTTTCACGCTGTTATTAGTATTCATTACTTTGGCTGGTTCGCTGTGGGTTATGTACCATATGAACGCCAATATGATGCCTGGTATGTAACGGGTAGCAATTGAATATTGCCACCCATGCTGTGAGAAAATTAGACAATGCATGAACGCAGCGCGCTAATAAAAGGGTTAATTGCCGTCGTCGGGCTATTTTGTTTCGTCAGTTTGATTCTGCTAGGCAACTGGCAGCTAGATCGCCGGATCTGGAAACTCGACCTGATTCAGCGCGTTGAAACCCGAGTTCACGCATCACCAGAGGCAGCTCCGGACGTTACTCAATGGCAAACTATCAGCAAAGACGCCGACGAGTACCTGCGGATCTCAGTGAACGGCAAATTCCTTAGTGACAAAGACACCTTGGTCGTCGCGGCAACTGGTCTAGGTAGTGGCTACTGGGTGCTGACACCCTTTCAGCGCGTCGATGAGAGTATTGTTTTAGTTAATCGGGGCTTCATCAATCAAGGCGTTCAACCCACGCTACCACTAACAGGCTTACAGCAGGTGGTGGGGTTGTTACGAATGACCGAACCTGAAGGCAGTGTGTTAAGAACGAATGAGCCGATTTTGGATCGCTGGTATTCACGGGATGTGAGCGCAATTGCTACCCACCATAAGTTAATCGCCGCACCCTATTTTATTGACGCAGAAAAACAAGATTTCGAACAGCCACCTTTGCCTGCACAAATCGGGCAGGTTCCTGTCGGTGGGCTTACCAGAATTAGTTTTTATAATAGCCACATGGTTTACGCCGTCACGTGGTACGGCTTAGCTGTTATGATCATTGGCGCTGGCGTCATTATTGTTCGAGAAAATCGTCGGTCAAAATCGAACTGAAACCAGCTGCGACTTAGCGGCACACGTAGGTATACTGTTTGCACGCTCTCAAACGTTAACGTTAACAACCAGTAGCCAATTATGACCGACGACCTCCCGCTGCGCAGCTATCCTATCAGTAATGATACTGACACCCTCGGTAAGCATATGCGCCAACTGGTGCAGCTTCGCTGGTTGGCAGTGCTTGGTCAATTGCTGACTATTGTCGTCACCCACTATGGCTTTGGCGTAGACCTGCCTTTGGAACTAATGTTAAGCGTGCTAGGTGGACTCGTCGCGTTTAATGCGCTTAACGAGCTCGCCCTAAGGTTTAAACACCGAGTGCGCACCACAGAGCTATTCATGGGTCTACTGGTCGATATGGCCACACTGACCATACAGCTATATCTTAGTGGCGGTGCCACAAACCCATTTGTTTTTCTCTACTTGTTGCAGGTTGGCCTTGCTGCGGTACTTTTGGCGCCATCTTATGCATGGGCGTTACTAGGCGTGGCCACACTCTGTTTTCTCTGGCTTGCAGAGAAAGCTCGACCACTTGGGTTAGCGCTAGATTATCACCTCGGCATACACAGTTACTATGTCGAGGGTATATTGATCTGTTTGATCCTTAATGCCGCTTTACTGGTCATTTTTATCAATCGTATAAACCGCACCCACCGCGAGCATGATGCGCGTCTAGCCCAATTACGTCAGCACGCCGCAGAGGAAGATCATATTCTTCGGATGGGTTTGCTGGCGTCAGGGGCAGCGCACGAATTAGGCACACCGCTGTCTACCATTGCGGTTATTCTTGGTGATTGGCAGCGCATGCCCTTTCTTAAAACAGATCCAGATCTTGGTGAAGAAGTAATTGAAATGAAAATCCAAATTCAACGCTGCAAGGCAATTGTTAGCGGCATACTCATGTCTGCCGGTGAGACCCGAGGTGAGTCCTCTGGCGAGACCACGGTGTGTGAATTTTTTGATGAATTGATCAGTGATTGGCAAACCACACGCAAAGTCGGTGAATTTAGCTTTCAAAACTTAATTGGCGAAGACATCGATATCGCGTCAGATACCGTATTAAAACAAACTATCTGCAATCTTCTGGACAACGCGCTGGAAGCCTCTCCAGAATGGGTCAGTCTTGAAGTTTTACGGCAAAACAATAGGCTACTTATTAGAATTGTTGATCGGGGCCCTGGCTTCTCCAGCGAAATTTTAAATCGCCTTGGACAGCCCTACCAATCTACCAAAGGTCGTTCTGGCAGCGGTCTGGGCTTGTTTTTTGTTTTCAATGTTGCGCGTATTTTGGGTGGCGAAGTAGAAGCTCGCAATCGTCAGGAAGGAGGTGCTGAAATAAACCTTAGTTTACCAATAGACGCACTCCGCCTAAAAGAGGCTTACAGTTATGACAGATGACGAAAATAGTATTCCTAAAACCCTCATACTCATTGAGGACGATGCCGCATTTGCGAGAACACTAGGGCGGTCATTAGAGCGGCGCCACTACACGGTACTCAGTACCAATAGTTTAGAAGGCGCTCAGAGTATTCTGGAAAATCATTCCCCTGGCTATGCCGTGGTCGATCTTAAGTTAGATGGTGAGGCCACTGGTCTTGAGTGTGTTCAGGCTTTACACAAGCACGACCCTGATATGCTGATTGTGGTGCTGACAGGTTATGCGAGCATCGCAACGGCAGTTGAAGCAATAAAGCTGGGTGCATGCTACTACCTTGCGAAACCTTCAAATACCGATGACATTGAAGCTGCATTTAATAGCGCTGAAGGCAATGTGGGAGTAAAGATTCGCGGCCGCGCTACCTCAATCAAAACCCTTGAGTGGGAGCGCATTCACGAAACACTCGCTGACACCGGTTTCAATATCTCAGAGACGGCCAGAAGGCTGGGCATGCATCGCCGAACTCTCGCTCGAAAACTTGCGAAACAACAAGTTAATTAGTACCCATTCAGAAATAAATGATCCATTGAAATAAATAGAAGTAATTCCGTTAGATTATTTTTAAGAGGGCCTTTCTCGACGATAAATACGGATTAAGGTGTTTTGAGATAGCCTCATAAAGAGCAATACGCCATGATTCCTGATATTTATGCTGCTCGAGCGCCCAATACGGCAAAACTATGCTGCTCAGTCTGTTGTTGATAGTTTGAGGTTAGGCCAATATCGTGCATCAATGAGGCCACATATAACATTTCCAAATCTGGTTTTTCATTTTTTAATTGGGCAAACATCGCGCCAAAATAATAAGTCCGCAGGCAGTGTAGATATAATTCTGGCGCGCAGCTTTGAGTTGATAGTAGCTTGACCTCCTGCGATATTTTGCTATCTGGTTCAGGAATATTCGACAGGTCAATTCTAGAGATAGCCTCACGGTAACCACCGAAAGTTCTTAAGAGACGCTGTAAAGTTTCATGGCACTATCCCCTTATTAATAAGCTGTAAAAATTTCACTTATCTTTGCCTAATAGAATGCCATTCGTTGCTTCGCTCCAGCTGTAATTACTAATCATGTTACCTCCTATAATGTAGTAACTTGTATTTTGCAAGTTACTACATTATAGATCATACTTTCAAAATGCAAGTAACTTAGTGAGGAAGTACTAATGCACAACCGATCAATTTGTCCTCTCGCCAAATGTCTGGATCTAATCGGAGACAAATGGACACTTATATTGCTTAGAGATATGTATCTTGGCAAGGTACGTTATAGTGATTTTCTGAAGTCAGATGAAGGTATTACCACCAATATTTTGGCCAGCCGTCTAAAAGAGATGATCGCTAATGGCTTAATAAAAAAAAAGGCCTATCAGGAAAAACCGATGCGCTACGAATACAGTTTAGACCAATCTGGAAAGGACTTGTTACCCGTAGTACAAGGTATGTCTAAATGGGCCGATCAATACGTAATGGGATGCCGCACGCTACCGGATTCATTCTATAAATTAACACCAGCAGATATCGCTTGAGAGCCCGATATCTACTGTAATAAAAAATATTAACAAACAACATAGGACAGACGCTCTTAAAATTCACCTAATCTACAACCGGAAAATACCGTTGCTTTCAAAAAATAAAAACAATTGAAGAGTGCCTGTACTTGATTCTGCTTGATTCTGAAGTCGATTTCTAAATAATATGTGCCCAGTTGCTGATACAATTTATTTTAACAATTCAACAAGTAAACTCAAATCAGGCAGTGTCATTTTAGACGTATCACTACATTCAGTGCCGTAGCGTTCACGCTCGTTCATAAGCAAACTAGCGTAACCGTGAACGAGACTCCAAACTAAAATTTCCGTTTGCTCTCGTTGGCCTTCATCCATCTTTTCAGCATCAAATAATGGATGAACAATGGCTACAAGCTGCCGATATGCCTCACCAGATCTGCTTATTAAACGTGGGTTTTCAAAGTCCAAGGGGATTGATGAAAACATTAGCTCGAATAGTCGTGGTTCTTTTATAGAAAAGTCGACGTAGGCTTGACAAACTTTTTGTAGGCGGGACCTAGGAGGCTCATGTATCACATGCTCATATTCTGTCTGTAAAGCTGCGGTAAATTGATCATAAGCGATCACGGCCAGTTCAGTGAGTAAACCACGTAGTGATTTGAAATGATGCGTTGGTGCTGCATGGGACACACCCGCGTGAGCCGCACAAGCTCGTAGGCTTAAGCCATGAATACCTTTTTCATTTAGCACTACGCGAGCAGACTGTAGCAAGGCATTCTTAAGATCGCCGTGATGATAATCTCCCATATAAGCCCCTCTAGTTTGATAAAACAACAGTATAAACTACACAACGTCTTGACAGCGTAAAGATTTGTGCATAAAATATCTTTACACTGTCAACATAAGGTTACCAAAATGTCTTTCGAGCAACTATTTGCTTCCGCAGGCTCCTTAGCCATGCTGGGCTGGTTAATTTTGGTTTTTCTCCCACGCGGTTGGAAATGGTTGAACCTTATCGCGTCGATGTTGATTCCACTGATTCTATCTGTCTTGTACAGCTTCTTAATCGCACGCTATTTTTTCTCGGCGGGCGGCGGATTTGATTCTTTGGCGAATGTTCAACGGCTCTTTACCTATCCCGCAGTGGCTTTAGCCGGTTGGGTGCATTATCTGGCATTTGATTTGTTCGTCGGTGGCATTATTGCAAAACAAGCAGACGAGATTGGGTTGTCCCGGCTGCTTCAGGCTCCCGTTTTGCTGCTAACATTTATGTTTGGTCCATTCGGCTACTTGCTATTTATGCTGATTAAAGTGGCGATGTTGCGGTTTAAGACAGTAACTACCGAATCAAATAAAGGGACGAAAGCATGAATTTAGCACCTTCAGTTTTTTATGATGACCAGCAAACGCATGTAAACATATGGTGGCAAGGAGTACTTTTTTTATCTGTATTTTTTGCAATCAGTGTTGTCCTCTACGGTTTCGATCAGCGCTTACTGGCCGATGAGGCGCTTTGGGGTAAGCCTGTCAAGTTTGAAATATGCATTGTCATCCATTTTATAACACTCGCTGTTTTGGCTTCATTACTCAGCCCCGCCAGGCGAAATGGGGTTGTGTGGAAAGCCATGTCTTATGGCGTGGTTGTGGCAGGAATTTTCGAAGTGATGTATATTTTTTTACAAGCTGCTAGGGAACGAGAGTCACATTTCAATAATTCCACTGCTGTCGAAACAGCCATGTACGGTTTAATGGGGCTTGGTGCGTTAATTTTGGTGTTGGGGAGCTTCTATTTGGGTTATCTATTGTTTCAGGAATATCAATCGACACGCAATAAACCACTACTACTTGCCTCAGCTTTAGGGTTGACTACTGGCTCAGTACTGACGTTAATTGTTGCTGGGTATATGTCTTCACAGACAGATAATGGGATCACTACTAGCTCATATGAAGCCCTTCGTGTACCCGTATTCGGATGGTATTTGAATGGGCAAGACCTCAGAATCCCTCATTTTTTTGCGACACATATGATGCAATTGTTTCCGCTCTATGGATTATGGTTGAGCCAAAAAAAACGGACTGTTGGTGGCGTCAATGAAACGAGTTTGGTTTGGTCAACAAGTATCTTTGGTTTAGTAATAATGGTGCTGTTTTTATTAGCGGTATACATATAAATAACATAAATGAACAGGCACTCTTAAAAATCGACTAATCTGCATCCTTTCAAAACCGTCGATTTTGGAAAATAAATAACAATTGGTGATTAAAAATGGAATTTAACCTAAAAATCCTTTTTTCAGGTATAGCTGCCTAAGAACGCTCGAAGCGTTCTCACTTATTGGTTGTTTATTGCTTGTCATTCAGTTTTTTTACAGTGTTCTTCGCTTTTTATCGGATTCTGGGGTGTAAAGCTTTTCACAGTTAAAGAGTCTCGTACTTTTTGATTTTTTTAAGCAAAGGTTGAAAATTTTTATCCCATAGAAATGTTCCAATTTGTTGAACAATAAAAATATTTTCTCAAAAAAAATGAAGTAAAGAATAACGTAACAAAAAAAGTGTATTATATTTTCTACTGGTATCAATTCAGTAAATAAAACGAGTAAGTACAAAATGGAACTACTGATAGCATCGGCAGCAATTAATATTATTTGCGTTATTTTGTGCCACCTAATAGCTAAGCGCAGGGGGGCGAAACCTGTATTCTGGGGATTAATGGGTGGGTTATTTGGACCATTTGCTATTCCTTTTGTATTGTTTTCAAAACCAAAATATCAATAAAGTTAAACTGTATGGCTTTATTACAGAGCACACAAAACAAAAAACTGGTATGGAATCGCTTCGCTCTACACACAGCTAGGCGTAAAATTTTATAGGGGGAAATTTAGTGAAAAAAAATTTTATTTTAATATCTATATTATTAATTTTATTTTCAAGTGGATGCACTACAAAACAAATTGCTCAAGTAGTATATGATAGTGTTAAATCAGATGAATGCATTAAAACACAAGGGAAGGCTATTTGTGACCCTAATTGAAAATTATAATTAGACTTTTATTTACAGTAGTGTGGTGGTGGTAAAATGGAAATGAAAACCTTTAAAGGTTCGTGTCACTGTCAAGCTGTAAAGTTTGAAATTGATACAAACTTCGAAGAATTAACAACTTGTGATTGCTCAATATGCCTTCGAAAGAATGCGCTAATGGTGAAGGTACATGAAAGTGCCATGAGAATTATGTCCGGCAAAGATACTATATCTACTTATACTTTTCACACCCATACAGCGCAGCATTACTTTTGTAGTATTTGTGGTATATACCCATTTCATCGAAAACGAGTTACCCCAGATTACTTTGGAGTTAACGTATATTGCCTTGAAAAATTTGATCCTGCTGGCATTTCTATTCGAGCAACTATCGGCAAGGGCATGGCCTAGTGTTTTATAAAAATCACCAAGCGCATAACGAATTTTTTCCTCCGACATATACTGTGCCACGTTTTTGTGCATATCGTATCGCTATATTTTAAGTTAAAAATCGCTCTGAAGCATGTGCGGCGGAGCAAAGCGTTAGGCGTACATGTTTACTGCATTTATTAATGGACTATATAAATATGAATATAACCTTACTTAATTGTTG
>JBLHNW010000102.1:0-9917 GCA_047622205.1 Paraglaciecola sp. | reverse complement strand
AGTTAATCCGTGTAATGCAGTTGATGGTGCCACATTAAAACCGGCGTAGTGCAGCGTGAAAAGCCCCAAACTAATTGGAATAAACCAGTAGGAGAAATGTAAAGACCATAGGAGTGGTACTTTAAGGATTATTTGCGGTCTCCAGCGCACAGCACGAATAATATGGCTAATTGTGGTAAGTGCGAAGATCGATGCAATGAATGATTGAGGCAATACATTGATCAGGTTGCTTATATGCACAAACACCAAAATCATGCTTGAACCTATCACCAGTTTTTCCAGCCAAGGTAGGTTATCTACTTTTTTCGTCTTTGTGCCATTAGCGGTAAACATGGGAAACACCCGGCCGGCGACAACTGTTATGAGTAGGATAATGAGCATCACAGTACTATACATTCCCCAAGTGTAATAATGGAGTTCTCCGGTTAACACCGACAGATGAGTGAGTCCGTTTGCACTGGCAAGTAGCAGCAGTACGGGAACAAAAATCAAATTTCTATACTGTTTAACCTTAAGCACCAGTTTTGCCAGAAAAAATCCCGAGACCAAAAGAAAACTCAAATCAATAATCGCCACAAGAAAATCGATGTTGGTAGGGTTATACAGCATCAGAATACGCCCGAGTAGCCACAGCATAAATAGACCAATCAGTGCTTTGCCATGGGGTGCGCGTAGGCCCGTCCAACTTTGCACCGCAGTCAGTAAAAAACCAATGATGATCGCCGCCACAAAGCCAAACAACATTTCATGACCATGCCAGAAGGTCATTCCCCCATAAGGATTAAAGTGCAGCTTACCCGCCAGTACAGCCGCCCAGGCGGTTAATGCTAATACGGAGAACAAAGAGCCGAATAAAAAAAACGGGCGAAATGCCTGACGCCACAGAGGAGCGATTTGCCGTTCCTTCTCCAGATCAACGATGTTTAGCATTTAGCTCTCCTCTATCAATGTAGTGCCAAGCCAAGCTGTTTTTGAGCGACTAAACGTAATACATAGGACACCTTGAAGCAGCCGGCTAATATAAGCTGAAGTACATGCAACATTGCGATTAACATCATGGGTAACTCGCTTTCAAAACCGTAGGCGAGGATGGCACTGATCACAAAAGTGACAAAAGTAAACCACATGGACGTATTCGCTGATTTTAGTAATAATTGGCTTTTAATAAGATACCTATAATATGCATGTTTAATAAAGTGCATATTAAATGTACCATATGATCTTGTCAACACCCTTTAAAACGTTTGCACTTCATAGCAATCAAAGCAGGCACATTATGCAGCTTACCCGTTACACCGATTATGCTTTGAGAACCTTAATTTACCTTGCTTTGTTGCCCGATGGACGCAGAGCCAGTATTGATGAAGTAAGTCAGGTTTATGACATTTCCAGAAATAACCTAAATAAAATCGTGCATCAACTAGGTAAGGCTGGAGTAATAGAAACGAAAAGAGGCAAAGGTGGAGGTTTTGTTTTAAAAATCAAGCCACAGCTTATTAATATCGGCGAGATGGTAATTTTGTTGGAAAACACCCTACAGCTGGTGGAATGCAGTTCACCACCTTGTCGCATACTGCCCGCGTGCAAACTGAAGTCCATTTTGCAGGAGTCAAGCCAAGCATTTATCACAAGCCTAAAACAATACACATTAGCAGACTTGTTATCCGAACATCGCCAGCCATTAATACAAATTCTTGATATTCGCTGAGGGTTATTTTTGGGATATGCGCTTAGGGCTATACTGTTTGTAGGCATAAACTGCTATACTCCTGCCGATTTTTTAAGCAGTTTATACTTTCTAGTTTTTGGAGCGACATGTCCGTCACATCTCAATCAGCATCGTCTGCGGTACAGATTCAGCCCGCCGCTAGCGCTAAAGCGCTAAAGAGCGATACATCACGTAGCAGAGCTAAGCCGATTGCACGTATGAAAGCCGAACGCGGTCTATTTTCCTTTCCCAAACATCGGGCAGGGTCTTTTAAGACTGCACCCTTTTTGCCTATGTCACGCAAAGAAATGGATCAGCTGGGTTGGGATAGTTGCGACATCATTATTGTCACCGGTGACGCGTATGTGGATCACCCCAGTTTTGGTATGGCGGTAATTGGCCGTGTGCTTGAGTCTCAGGGATTTCGAGTCGGTATTATTTCTCAACCTGATTGGCACAGTAAAGACGCATTTATGCAACTTGGTGAGCCAAATCTGTTTTTTGGTGTCACTGCCGGCAATATGGATTCGATGATCAACCGCTATACTGCCGATCGTAAGTTGCGCCACGATGATGCCTATACCCCGCACAATGAGGGTGGCAAACGCCCGGATCGAGCCGTCACGGTATATACCCAACGCTGCAAAGAAGCCTATAAGAAGCCGGTTGTTATCGGCGGAATCGAAGCAAGTTTGCGTCGTATCGCCCATTATGACTATTGGTCAGACAAAGTGCGCCGCAGTGTGTTGTTTGATGCAAAAGCCGATATGCTGATGTTTGGTAATGCTGAGCGTCCACTGCTGGAAATGGCCCATCGCTTTGCTGCCGGTGAAACTATTGAGCAGATGCAGGATATTCGTGGAACCGCCGTTCTGCGTAAAGAGCCGCTGCCCGGCTGGCAGGGAGTGGACTCTACTCATTTGGATAGTATTGGAAAAATTGAACCGGTCATCAGTCCTTATGAAATAATTGAAGACAAATGTGCAGTATCCTCTGAAGCTGAAAGGCAAGCCGCAATCGAAGAGCAAAAGGCCCAACCGGTAGTGGTGCAGCCGTATACCTCGAAAACCCAAAGACGTAAACCTTGGGATAAAACCTATGTGTTATTGCCACCTTATGACGTAGTGCGTGCTGAGAAAACTCATTACGCTCATACTTCACGTATTTTGCATAAGGAAACTAACCCAGGTTGTGCACGTGCCCTTGCTCAGCGTCATGGTGATAGAATTATTTGGATAAATCCACCTGCTTATCCATTAGAAACCGAAGAAATGGATGCGGTTTTTGATTTAGCCTATGCCCGGGTGCCCCATCCCAGTTATGGCAAAGCAAAAATTCCTGCTTACGACATGATTAAAACTTCGGTCAATATCATGCGCGGTTGTTTTGGTGGCTGTACCTTTTGCTCGATCACCGAACACGAGGGTAGGGTAATCCAAAGCCGTTCTGAAGAATCGATTATTCGCGAAATTGAGCAAATTCGCGACAAAGTTCCTGGTTTTACCGGCGTTATCTCCGATCTTGGTGGCCCAACGGCAAACATGTATAAGTTGCGCTGTAAAAGTCCTAAGGCTGAGCAAGCTTGCCGTCGTTTGTCTTGTGTGTGGCCAGAAATATGCGGTCATCTGGATACCGACCAAACGCCAACGGTGGAGTTGTATCGCAAAGCACGTAAAGTCGAAGGGGTGAAGAAAGTCTTAATTGCCTCGGGCGTACGTTATGATCTGGCGATTGAAGACCCCAATTATGTTCGTGAACTGGTGACCCATCATGTAGGTGGTTACCTAAAAATAGCTCCGGAACATACCGAGAAAGCCCCCCTGGATAAAATGATGAAGCCGGGAATGGGTACCTATGACAAGTTCAAGGAATTATTCGACAAATACACCAAGGAAGCGGGTAAAGACCAATACCTGATCCCCTATTTCATCTCTGCCCACCCTGGCACAGAAGATGTCGATATGCTCAATTTAGCCTTGTGGCTCAAAGAACGTAACTTTAAGCTCGATCAGGTACAAAATTTCTATCCTTCGCCCATGGCCAATGCGACTACCATGTATCATACCGGCAAAAACCCGATACATAAGGTTAACCACAAAAGTGAAAATGTCGAAGTACCCAAAGGTGAAATTCATCGTCGATTACACAGGGCATTTTTGCGTTATCACGATCCAGCCAATTGGCCGCTATTGCGTAAGACATTGATTGGAATGGGAAAAGCCCACTTAATCGGAAGTAGTGCAAAATGTTTGGTACCAGCAGAAGGCCGTAATGAGCTAAGAGAACGGGATCAAAAGGCATACGCCAAACGTTCCGTGAACAAAGCGTTTGCAAAGGGCAAAACGGCTGACTCGGCTAATAAACAAAAAGCTCAGCAAGGTTTGACGCGTTTTAGTGATAACCAACCGCACAATAAAGCGGCTGGTACGGATCCTGCGAGTAGAAAAAAAGCAGAGGGTAAGCGAAATAAGTCACGCTAATGTGACTTATTTCGGCAAGTGCTTTTAATCGAGTAATAAATGATCTTGTTTTAGCTCGGTGATACTGTGCACCCTATTGACGTAGTAGATCGTTAACTACGTCTTCTGCGCAGGTAAATAAGCCCTGCTAGTGATGCTAGTAACAACGGAATAGTAGCAGGCTCTGCAACCACCATCTGGTCATTGCGTAGCACTTGTCCACGTATTTCGCCTCCTGGATTTTGGTCCGTATGTATATTGATGTACCATAATCCAGCGAGCAAATCTGCCGCCTGACCCGCGTCGAGAACTTCATTGCCTATCGCGGGGTTAGAGCTAATGTCGATGGTTACCTCCACACCAGCATTCACCCCAGGCCCAGCTGGCCCATGAAAATGTGCAGCAGTAACTGTATTTATGAAGCCAGACCAACTGACATCCCATGAAAACTCATTAGTGACGTCATCAAAAAACATAGTTGCAGCGCCAGTGGCTGGGCTGCCAGTGCCAGCGCCCGCGTTTGCCTGAGCTTCATCGATAGTGGCCGAGAAAGATATTAGTGTTGCATGGCTGGGCAGTGCAACAGTCATTGCCAGAAACGCCAAAACGGACAGCGTGGCTGAAATATTAAAGTTCTTTTTCATCAAATTGTACCCCCGGTAAGCTTAACGTAGACATCATCTCAAGGTGTATTGAGTGTATAAAAAAAAAGCAAATTTGACGCCACAAAAATAATATATTTATTTTTCAATAATATAAAAGTCACTGTTACGCTGGTATTGATGAATTTGTAAAAGGAATTGACACAAAACAAGTTTTATCGATAGAAAGTGTATACATCAAGCAAAACTCTAAGTTTCAATCTCGTCAAATTGAATCTCACAATTAACGGCATAGCCATGAAAACGAATCGAAGAAATAATTTTCTTTACGTCTTTTATTATGGTTGTCCTGATAAATAACCTAGCTAATGGTTGAGAGGCGAACCTTTCGCCTCTACATACTAAGCAATTAATTTTTGTGTTTGGTTAAAAATAAAGCAGAAGGCAGTTTGAGTTTCCTCAACTGTTATTCGAGCGATTCCGTAACCAGATCACCTGTAAAATAAAACCAATGACAAAGGTGATCAAAAACCCCAGATAAAACTGTTTCAACAAAGGATTTTCGATATCGGTGACAATGGGAGCGTCTGTTGGCAGGCGCATTAAACCATCGGTGATGGCAGGGATCATGTGGAATAAAAAGGTCGCAGAATAACTCATCGCTTGCAGATAGGGTGAGAGTTTACCGACTACCCGAAACTTTTCAGATAACATGCCGACCGCTATTGCCAGCAAGGTTAAAACGGCCAGAGCATGAGCTGCACCAAAACCGTCGTGACGATAGATAAACAGGGCCGTAATCGCAGCTATTAAGGTACAAACGATATATATTTTGCCGGTCAGTTGCCCCAGGCTGATCACCTTAAATTTTGCTAAGGTATAAAACCCGCTGAATAAAGCCAGTATTGCGATACCGGTGTGAAACCATCCGAACAATGAAATTTCTGGCATGAGTATTCCTTAAAATGTAATTTTATATTCTCGTGTATAAATAATATTTTTGATTTTTAAGTGATTAAAAGATTAAAAAATATGCTCCTAAAGCATGTTTAACAGAGACGTTTTATGACTCATATAAAACATCGTGAGAATGTTACCATTTCCTAGGGAGACATTTTCCATATTTTATCTGAGGCGGATAAATACTCAGAAAGTGCGGCGGAGCCATACCACTTGTAAAGTTCAGCGTCTAAATACTGCGCTTTTATTGCAGGATCGGATTTCAATAATGCTTCAGCCTCTTCAAGTGTCGTCACATTTAAAATAAATATCCCGCGATAGGATTTGTCGTTTTTGCCCATTGGGCCGGCGACAATGAGTTTGTCCATTTCTACCATTTTATGGATATTATCCATGTGACCTTTAAATGCCATATCTTTTGTGTGCTCATCTTCCGAAGTGTTACTGCCACTTTTTAGTATCACCAGCACATAACTTTTCATGCCGTAATCATCAGCACCGAGTTTGGCAGCCAGTTCAGGGTCGAATCTTGGATTGTTATTTTTGACCTCAGCGCTTGCAGAGAAAACGAGTAGTATGGTTATCGCCAAAATAAATTTCATCTTCGTTTCCTAGTGTGATGTCCTACCCAGCTTGCTGGTAAGCGGTTTGTAACCATTGCAGCAAATCGTCATTAATATCTTCAATAGTTTCGAGCCGCACTCTGTGGCTGACCATGGCATTAAAACTGCCTGATTTTTCTAGGTTCCCCTGAGATTCAAAATCTTTTAGATTGATCCCCACATCCACACGGGTTTTGGTTGAAGGCTGGATCAGGGCGAATTGCTTTTTACGGCGGATGCTTACATAAGCTTTCTTCGGTGCTAGTTCTACATCACTACCAAATTGCTGGATTGCCTTTACCAGTTGCTCATAGATGGGTTGGAGCGACGCCTTAGAGCCTGCATATTGTGCTGCTACCAGGTCTATTTCTGAGTTCTCTCCCTTGCGTATTTTTAGGGTTTCTAAGGCGATTAAATTAGCAAAGCCATGTGTGACACCTTGATCGGCTTTTAACCACTTCATAAATTCCCCATGTTTTTGCATGGTCGATGGCGCGGTAATTACCAGCCATTCTGCTAAGGTTTTTCCGGTTTTCTCTTTTAAATTGGCATACATGGTTTGCAACATCTGTTCTTGGCTCGCCATTCTGAATCCTCCCAAATTTAATTAACGTTTTTGCGCAAACGCATAAATAGCCAGCCGCCGCTAAGACCAGCAAGGCATTGGAAAAATATGCCTAAAGCGCTTCTGGCGCCAGCAATTATAGTGATACCCAATATAGGATGCATAGCAAGCAACATAACCAATATGGCGGTGGTTCCTGCTAAAGGATAGAGCCAAAGGGTAAGCTGTGGCTGGAATTTCCTGATTAGGGCCACTGCGCCAAACCCCAATAGCAAACTAAAGGCAATCGCTGCTGCCAGTATTGGAAAAAAGCCCAATATATCATCTAGGCTCATACTAATTCGATCGGCCAGGGTGATATCAATGTTTACAGCAGATAATTCGCTCAACACAAATTGGCTGTGGGCAAGGCTCGCCAATATATATGTGCAAAGTGCAGCGATTAGAAAATGTGAGTTGAGGCGCAACAAATACTTCATTAAATAGTGTTCTTTTTTATGTTTGTGAGAAATTTGCCGGTAATCATAATCGCTTCGAAATAACTTAGCATCAATTCAGTGCCTTTCTGGCCAATTTATCGGCGGTTAAACTACTAATATACAAGAAATCTGATGTTTCCAGTACCCCTGTGGTGAGTGGATAGCTGCCACTGGGATCTTGCAAGCTTTGTAATATTTGCCCGTTTTCTGATAATTTAATTACATGCCCATATTCTTGTGCTTTTGGGCGCATAGATTCAGGTAATCGTTGTACCATTTTACGCAGGAAAGGAGAGTCAGATAAGTCATCTAGTGCTTTTGACCTTGGCGAGGCTAAACCTAACCAGTAGTCCCCGGTGCGAGAACGCGCTAGATTGTCTGGAAAGCCGGGCAGGTTGTCGATCACTATTTCTGTTTTTCCTTTTTTGTCTCCTTTTAACCAATAACGCATCACCCGATAGCTGCCCGTTTCGTTGAACAGAACGGAGCGCTGATCATGAGCTACCGCGACCCCATTTGCGAAGTTCAGACCTGAGATCAAAGATGTGGTTTGTTGTGTCGCTGGATCGTACATCAACAATCTGCCGTGACCGCCATGCTCAAGAATATCCAGTAAGCTAGAAGCTAGGGTATCCTGATTAGTTTTTGCAGCAAATTTTTCCGTAGCATCTGAAAAGTAAATTTTGCCGTCATTCGCGATGTCTATGTCGTCCGCGTAGTTAATCGGAATGCCTTCGGCAGTATTGGTCAGCAAGGTGATATTACCTTGGGGCGACACCGACAGTAGGCCGATGTATGCATCTGCTACTATCAGGTTGTTGTTTGCGTCAAACTCGATACCCAGTGGTCGTCCTCCGGTGTTAACCCATTGGCGTAGCTCCGTCGCGCCATTTTCCAGCTTCATTAAGGCGCCAGAGTGCAGTGAAACAACAATAGTGCCCTTATCATTTATGGCTAAATCTTCAGGTCCATGTTCATTATGGAGGTTCAAAAATTCTAAGGGCAACAAATCTGCATTGGCTGCATAGTCATCGACAAAACCTTTGTTTTCGGGTGCATGCCAGGCAATCGGGTCGACGGGCACTGGCCATAAAGTGAGATAAATGCAGGTAACTACAATAATGCCCAGTAGTATTTTAGCTATTTTCATTCATTTTCCTTAAGTATTTCGTACCTGAGTTTTATACCCAAGCTCCCTTCGGGCGGGTTTCGAATCCCCAACTACGGCGTTATTTGTATGGGACATAGAAATACTATGCCGTCACATAAATGCCTTGTATTTGACGATTTGAATTCCCGCTGAACTGTGCATTTTTGAGGTCACTTGGCTATATACAAAAGCTACAGCTTGTTTGCATCAAATTCAAATCTACGTAATCATGCTCCAATCTCTTCCAGAGAACAATCTATGCACACAACTACCGCAATTCATCGATTCACGCTAAGCGCTATTTATGTATATAAGTACTTTTTGGCTATTTTAGTTCTGCTCTGTGTCAATGGACCTTCTTACGCCGATACTATGGCAAAGAGTTTTCCTGAATATCAGATTGAAGAAGTAGCGACAGGCCTTAATTTTCCCTGGTCATTAGCATTTTTGCCAAATGGAGAGCTTCTGGTGACAGAGCGCAGTGGACAGTTGCGCATCGTCAGCAAAGGGAACGTTTCCGAAGCAGTTAAAGCCTTACCAGACGATATTTATGTTAAAAGTCAGGGAGGCCTGTTTGATGTTGTTTTACATCAGGAATACGCTAAAAATGGCTGGATTTATCTGAGTTATGCTGTGGGTAACGATGACCATAATTCCCTTCGATTGCTGCGAGGAAAGCTAAAAGAGCAAGAATTAGTTCAGCAGCAAATCGTATTTACTGTTTCACCCTACAAGAATACACCTGTGCATTTTGCGGGACGTATGACCTTTCTACCCGACAATACCTTGTTACTTGCCAGTGGCGATGGTTTCGATTTTCGGGAAGATGCTCAGCGGCTGAATAACCAACTAGGTAAGGTCATTCGGATTAATGATGACGGTTCTTTACCTGCCGACAACCCCTTTGCTGATGGCAAACAAGGGGAGCTGAGCAAATATGTCTATAGCTATGGCCATCGTAATTCCCAGGCGCTTGTTTATGATCCAATCAGGAAGCTGATTTTCTCCAATGAACACGGCCCAGATGGCGGGGATGAAATTAATATTATCCAAGCGGGTCAAAACTACGGCTGGCCAGTGATCACCCATGGCCGAGATTATTCTGGTGCGCGTATTAGTCCCTTTACCAAGTATCTGGGGATGCAGCAACCGTTCTTAGATTGGACTCCATCTATCGCGCCATCGGGCATGGCACTTCATTCGGGAGAAATGTTTAAGTCTTTAAATGGTGATTTGTTGGTGAGTGTGCTCAAATTCAAAGAAGTACGTTGGGTGCAGATGCAAGGCAATGAAGTGATAGCTCAAGTATCTCTGTTTAAAGAGCTAAATGAACGCATTCGTGATGTAAGAGTACATCCTGATGGTTCAATTTATTTACTTACAGATAGTGCT
>JBLHNW010000101.1:0-10009 GCA_047622205.1 Paraglaciecola sp. | reverse complement strand
TAGAACCCCCGAAAAAGCCCCAAGTACCATCAACATAACCATTGGGTCTTTAACTCCGGCCACTAGAATATCGCCAATTTCTAGATAAACCGTTACTTTTAGATCGAAATGGGAATAGAAAGTAAGCAGATAAATAAAACCAGCGATTGCAACCGTTGCGTAGACTAAAAAGGCCGCCAATCCTGGATGGTTGGTTGTGAACTCAAACACATCAGCAAGTCTTACTTTTGGTCGATGTTTATCTAGATTGGAATTTGTGGCCATTGTTACATTGTCCCCACGAACGGAATTACATAAACACCCATCGTAACAACTTCTTAGGTAAAAGAAATACCGTTATTGGATTTGCGCTACGTATGCTTTAAACCTATTTACTCGGTGTTCTCAGTGCACCCTGTGATTTAGATACTTTTGTTTTAGAGGTTTTGAGGAAACTAACAGGACAGCCATGATAACCAGTCGAAAAATCAGTTTTATTGCAATTTATTATGATCGCTGTCCATGTAATTGATTATTGGATCTCCCCGAACAATTCGGGGATTTTTTTTGGAGAACCTTTATGTTCTCCAAATCTAGCATTTTATTGTTTGCCTAAATAAGTTCTTAACCAATCATTCACTTCTTGGTGCCACTGAATGCTGTTGGCTGGTTTTAATACCCAGTGGTTCTCGTCTGGGAAGTAAAGTAACTTACTCGGAATATTCTTTTTCTGCAGTGCAGTAAAGGTTCCCAATGATTGTGTGACAGGGATCCGATAGTCTAATTCACCTTGAACAACTAACATGGGCGTCTTCCAATTGTTGACAAAATTAACTGGATTAAATTGTTCATGTTTTTCAGGCGACAAATAGTAAGGGCCACCATTTTCCCATTCAGTGAACCATAGTTCTTCAGTTGCATAGGCCATCATTCTATTGTCAAAAACGCCATCGTGATTAACTAAACATTTGAAACGGTCGGGCCAGTTTCCTGCTATCCAATTGACCATGTAACCGCCGTAGGATGCGCCCAACGCACAAACATTGTTACCATCAATAAATGAGTATTTATTGACAGCAAATTCAAGCCCTTTCTGCAGATCTTCAAACGGCTTACTGCCCCAATTTTCTGAAATAGAATCAGTGAATGCTTGTCCATATCCGGTTGAACCATGGAAGTCGATCATCACTGCTACATAGCCTTGGCCTGTGTAAGTTTGTGGGTTCCAACGATAGTGGAAATGGTCGCCAAAACTACCCTGAGGACCACCATGAATTAAGAAAGCTAATGGATATTGTTTACCTTCTTCAAAATTAGCTGGTTTTACTACAAAGCCTTTAACAATTTCATCATTCCAGCCTTTAAACTCAAATTGTTCGTAATCACCAAAAGCGAATGTATCGAGTTGTTCCTGGTTGTTAAATGTCACTTGTTTAGCATTGTTTCCAGTCAAATTCGAAACAAATAATTGGGTCGGACTCTTTAAAGAATCTTTAGCATAAACGATTTTGTTTTTGCCCACAGACACTGCAGTAACAGTACCAAACTCGCTCACCAATTGCTTTTCACCGCTACTAATATCCAATTTCCAAAGTGCTTTATTACCTAAATTATTACCGCTTAAATAAAGTGACTTGTCGTCGTGTGAAAAATGGACACTTGAAAATGAACGATCCCAATTACTGGTAATGTTTTTAGTTTTCCCAGAGCGAATGTCCTTAATAATAACGTCGAGTTTATCCGCTTCAAATCCTGGCCGACTCATTGCCAAATAAGCTAACGTTTTACCATCATGACTGACTAAGGGCGCGGTATCCCAGGCAAGGTTTTCATCAGTCAAATTGTTAGCTTCTTCAGGTTTTTTTAGAGCCACATGATAGATGTCAAAATTGGTTGAACTAGGCTCGTTTCTATCCTGAATTCGTGCCGAAAAATAGACAGACTTTCCATCCTTGGAAAGCTCATATTCTTCATCGCCACCAAATGGGTCGGAAGGAACATTGGCATTAACAGAGGCTGATATAGGAATAATTGATTTAGAAAGTTTGCCTTTCTCATCAATGCTAACAGCAAATAGTTGTGATTGTGTTTCGCCAACCCAATGATCCCAATGACGAACAAACATCTTGTCGTAAACAACGCCAGAATGTTGTTGCTCAGATTTTTCCGCTACGCGATTTTTAGAGCATTCAAAATCTTTGCAATCAGGAAATACACTGGCAGAAAACAGGATAGTCTTATTATCAGCGGACAATTTAAAAGTGCTAACATCAATAGCAAAGTCGGAGACTTGATGCATTTCTTTGCCATCAATTGAAGTTTTCCAAATTTGAGAACTGCCATTCCGATAAGATAGGAAGTACAGACTTTTGCCATCGCTTGACCATCGAGGAGCGTGAGAAGAGATCGAATTAGGCGTAATTTGTTCGGCTTTAAGCGTATCAAGTTGTGTTGTCCACAAATGATATCGACCTTTGTTAGCTTCGAAATCGGTGGTTCTTACCATATAAGCGACTGATTTTTCGTCAGGAGATAGCCTAGGGCTACTCACTCTTTCCATCGCGATCATTGCTTCAGCAGTAAACGGCGTTTTATCAGCGAGCACGGCAGTACTAGCGCTGATAAGTAACCAAAAGAACGCAGAAAATTTTATTTTCATTTTACTGTCTCGTTGTCGATAAAGTTAACCAATAAGTTTGCTTGTACTCGAACATTTTATCAAGACTACAAAACATATAGTTTGCTGAAATAATATTGAAATATTTTCTTGGTGAAATTGTTTTTTACGGCAATTAACTTAGGGGCAGAACAACGTTAAATATCCGTAAAATTCACATGGACAGCCATGATAACAAGTCGAAAAGTCGGCTTTATTGTACTTTATTATGATGGGTGTCTACATAATTAATCTTTATTGGAATTAAACCTGCGGCGGAAAAATTATCAAGCCACCGATGATAAAAGCAGTAACTGGTAGAGAATAAAAGCAACAGACAGAAGAAAAGTCTTTTCCGGGCAGAGTGCTACGCCACACAGAGAGCAGAAGTGCTTGCTTGGGAAATTCACGTGTTGAACTGAAACGTGTCTATATTTTATCTAGCTATAATTCTTATTTTTTCCTCTGAGCCCTCAGTACCTTCTGTTGTTGAAACTCTTGGTTTTTGGTCTTTTTTTTAGCTCAGAGACTTTAATTGTATTGTATTGATAAATAATCTTGGATCGCCAATTTTATTCAGCATTAAACTATCCGGCAAACAATCGTCATCTACGTAGTCGATAAAATCAGCCGACGAATCAAAAACTAAAATATCTAACGCTAATCGGTCCAATCCGTATAAACCACGGTGGATCATATCAGCCGAGAAAACCAACAAGTCCCCCGCTGCCAACTTAATTTTTTTACCGGTAGAGAGGTTTTCACTACTCACCCTTCCCTTTTCTTCTTGTCGCACATTAAACTCTTCATCACTATCCCAGCGCTTATGCGTTTCTGGTACTAGTTCCATGCCCAGTTCATCAAATAAAGGCACGCGAAGATGTAAGACCTGTGTTTCCTGAATAGCTTTTTTTTGCCCCTCAACGTCATGATCATATTGACAATCTCGATGCCAAAAATCTTTTTGCTGTGGATTAACGGGGTTAAAAAATAACTGGGTATTCATAAACGCTGGATTAGTCGGTATCAGCGATTCGACAACATTCATCATTTTTTGAGAGCTGATGAAATTAAAAAGCTTCACTCGATCGTCCCACGCTAAGTATTGACTACCGGTAATTAGAGAAGAGTTGAAAGCTTCTTGCTGATAAAATTCTGCGTGGTCTTGTTTCCATAAGTCATGAAATTTTAATATGACATTTCTAAGTGATGAAATTTCAGCCGCAGTAAAATAATCTCTAAGTACAAAGTAACCTTGATCGTCATAATTACTATTCAATTGACCTAGTTTATCTGCCATTACCACCCATCGCCTCTACTTCGTTATAAAAATAAGCCTTCCCAGCTCTGTTAACTACTTAACAGGGTTTAAGTATTGTGATCACTAAGCATGTCATCTTTACTGCTTACACAGACCCCATTATTTTTATCCGGAGCCAATGAAACTGAAGGATCCCAAATTCTATCCCAAATACTGCCCAACTGACTTAAATCAGGACGATTACTATACTTCTCGAAATTGCCCGTAACAATCTCAGTGTTAGTTTGCTCGCCTACAATAAAGTTGAACACATAACCGCACTCCACACCCATACGCAAATCTGATAACACAATATTCTGTTGTTCCTGTTTGACTGAATAAAAGCCTTTAGTGAACCATTGAAGTCTCTGAACACCCCATTCGTCTTTAACATTGGCGAGTAGAGAATCTGACGAACTATGAGCATCTAAACTCACTTCAGATGACGAATCAAAGACAGATACATAACCCTCATAATACTGACCGTCCGACATTACCAATATCCGCCAAAGCAATGTGGATAAAGGCGCAGGGCTACTCAAATAGTGATTTACTTTTACCTGTCTATCGTTTAGCGCAATTTCTACTTTCTGGTCTATGTACGCTTTTGCGGCCAAAGACCAACATACGTAGAGGCTGCTTATCAGCAACGCAGAACTATTAATTTTAGATGCGTTTATAGGCTTAAAGCTGGGTAACAAGACTACAATAAAGGCAACCAATAGTGGCAAAGTATAGATAGGGTCAATAATAAAAAGATTAGATGCCGCGAACGGGTGCTCTGTGATAGGCCATAACAATTGTGTACCGTAAACCGTGAAACTATCCAAAATTGCATGAGTCGTTAGGCAGAGAAAGACCAGCCAAAACCAGCGTGTCTTATACACTTCTGTACTTTTATGCCATGTGGTTATTAGCCATACAATAAATGGGCTAATTAATAAGTGCACCAATATAGAATGGCTAAATCCTCGGTGATAAGTGAATGCCTCTACTTCACCACCATAAGGCAGAAACACGTCTAAGTCAGGCAAGGTACCTAAAATTGCTCCATAGATAGCTGCTTTACGACCTACCTTGTTCCCTAGCACCGCATAACCCACGGCGCCACCCAATACTACTTGCGTTAATGAATCCATACTTACCTTGCATACTTAACAATTATTGATTACTTATTACCAGTTAACCGCAATTAACATGACTGTTCTGTTAACTCCGTTTTTACTGTGCCACTAGTTTTACTGGTTGGGTAAGATCATTAGACGGTGCGCCAGCCATACCTGCTTTAAATCAAGTAATTACCAGAATTACCAAGCCACCCATGATAATACTTTTAAATCCACTTTACCTGCCAAGAAAACATCCAGGTAATACTTTTGCTAATATAAACAAAGGTGATTCACCACAAAGGATAAAAAGTGCTTCGCTACACAGAGAAAAGAAAAAGTAGGTTTCATTTGAAAGATGGGAGCAAGCAATAAGAGCTAGAAAAAGTGGAATGCGCTCTTTGCCACCACTAGTGAGAAGTCGCATCAATTAAAGTGACATTGCTTCTTTTATTTCAGGGTAATTCTCGTTAAATATCATAAGCACAATTAAACCCTGTGTTATATTCACATCTTGAAAACTATCGACTTGGCTGGAAAATAAATGGCCAAACCCAATAAAAAAGCGCCCGAGTCCTCCGTGGACATTTACTGTAATCAGTGTAAAACTCAGTTATTTAAATACCGCAAAGGCGGTAAAGGATCACTGATTAAATGTTTTAAACAACGTATCACTAAAGACTTCACTTTATTGCCTTGCACTTGCCCAAATTGCAATGCCATCTTCGCCAGAGATACTTTAATAAGAGGCACACCGGCATTTAAAATGATCGGCGGTAAAGTGTTTAGCAAATAGCTCCCCTATGCCATTTCATTAATATTTACGACGTACACCCACGGTATATATTGCAAGAGAATTACGAATCACCATAAATTCTAGTAACAGCGAAAAGTCGTACCACTTAAAGCGGCTCTGTTGATTTTATTTATGACTCTTTTATTTGTGGGTGGCTTGATAACTTTTAAACGGTATAATAAATGGACATTACTCTAGCGTAATGAATAAGCGACTTTAAAGGAAAAATGATGAGTAAGCAGAAAGAGCCATTAGCGAAAGCAGGCATGAGTGAAACAGATATTGGTCGAGGAAAAATTAAAGATAATTTTTTGGCCGCCTTAGTTACATCAAAGCTGTATAAGATGCAGGTGGTGAAAGCTAAGAAAGGCAAAGGCTCGTATCAGCGTAAAGCTAAAAATATAAGACAAGAGTCTTATTTAATAGCGGCTTAAAGTCTTCCTCATAGCCATTATTAAATAAAACTTTTTACTTAAGCTCAATTCCCCCCATTTGGCCGTAAATAGTCCCTAAAAAAAGAGGGATTAGCCATTTACGATGATTACAAAATCAACGTCACTGTCCCCATGGATTGTAATTAAATATTCAAAGCTTGCGCCCTGAGAAACTTACATCTGGATGCAGAAACTCACGCGGTCTCATACGATTTGAATTGTCTGACCACAGCCCCATAAAATTTGGCTATAGTGGGTGGATAATCAAAACAAAATCCCAGTGGACACTAATACATGGAACAACTTTCTGGTCTAGACGCCGCATTTATTCACCAGAATAGTGATCGCACCCCCATGCACATTTGCGCAGCGTTAGTATACGACACTGGTGCAGACGGCCGTGATACGTTTTCGCTCCGGGACGCAGTGAACTTATGTCAAGAGCGACTGCAACATATTCCGCTAATGCAGCGCAAGTTACGCAGGATACCGATGGGAATGGATACTCCATATTGGGTTGATACAAGCAATATTGATTGGGAGAGCCATTTTGGCGAGTCCTCACTCAGTGTCGGAGGGGCTGCCGGTTGGCGCAGCTTGCAGCAAGCTCTAGCAAAATTGCATGGGCAATCTATGGATCTAAGTCGTCCATTGTGGCAAATGCACTTGATTCACAATTTGCAGGGCCTGCCAGATTTACCAGAAAACTGTCAGGTACTGGTACTCAAGATTCACCATGCGGCAATTGATGGTATTTCAATGGCGGCATTAATCAGTGCGTTACACCTTGAGAGTGAGGCCGTAAGTCCTGTTCACAGAGAAAAATCTATTGGCCCAAGTCAGTTTGAGCTGTGGCGGCGATTGAATACAAACCAGATAGGCCGTCAACTGAAACTAGCGGAGACGATGAGTAATATTTTGCCTGGACTCGCTCGTGCTCGGGAAGCTCGTAGGCAATTTGCTGATCTTCCGCGCATCCATGATGGCGGCAGTCACTTCAATCGCCAGGTTCGCACCGGCAGGAACACCGGTACTGTATTGCTCAGTATGAAGAAGGTGCTGGAGGTGAAGCGTGCCGTGCGCCGAGTAACTCTTAACGATATAGCTCTTGCCTGCGTGGCCGGTGGACTTCGTGATTACCTAAAGCAGGCGAGGCTGTTACCCCTAAACTCTTTGGCCAGCGGCGTTTCCATCAGTTTGCGCACTGCCGGAGACGACGCTAGTGGTGGCAACCGCATCGCTACGATGAAAGTAGGCCTCGCTACCAATATAGTAGATCCGATAGTACGCTTGCGCGCGATACATCGTTACGCCGTATCGGGGAAAAAGCAGATCAATGCCCTGGGTAGTGGGATGATCATGGATATTAGTGACAGTGTCCCTCCGGGAGTATTAGCCGAAGGGATCAGAACTATGGCATGGGCCTCCGAAATGGCCGATATGCCGGTGCCTTTTCACACTATGGTGTCGAACGTGCCCGGACCTAAGCAACCCATGTTTCTCCAGAGTGCAAGATTAGTCGTCCCCATTGGTTTAGGGCCGGTAAGAGACAATATGGGGCTTTTTCATATCGTTAGTAATGCTGACAATATGATGTCACTTTCATTTAGTGCGTGTCGGCGCTTATTGCCTGCCCCTGGTGCCTATGAAGATTGCATTCGAAATGCATTTGAAAACTTGCTTCAAGAGTCGCAAAAGCTAACAAAAAATACGGAATAAAAATCTACCAGATTTACTTGGACAATCGAAGCGTCGAGATTAATCGGAACAAGATCGGAGCTTAGTTGACAAGATAGTTAACAAAAAAATCAAAATTAACAAGACACCCATCGCAATGCCCACTAAATTCGAATGGGTGTCTTTGTAAATGCTATTCCTTGAGCCGTATCCTAAAAGACTGCATCAGATACAAAAAGGGCCAGATTACGCCGGCCCTTGTTTATTATGCTGCTCACTCGATAATGGTGTACTTAGCTTTTGTTACGCTCATATTCACGTACTTCATTTCGACCAACAACCATGTGATGAACCTCATCTGGACCATCAGCAAAACGCAAGGTGCGTTGGCCTGCGTACATAGCAGAAAGCGGCGACCATTGTGAGATACCGGTGGCACCATGAAGTTGCATTGATTGGTCAATGATTTCACAAACACGCTCTGGGATCATCGCTTTGATCATGTGTATCCAAATACGCGCTTCTTGGTTGCCCAATACGTCCATAGCTTTGGCTGATTTTAATACCATCATACGCATGGCTTCAATGTCGATACGCATTTTCGAGATGATTTCAATATTCTTACCAAGCTGGTATAATTTTTTACCGAAAGCTTCTCGTGAAGTTGAACGTTCAAGTGCAAGCTGCAACGCTTCTTCGGCTTGGCCAATTGAACGCATGCAGTGGTGAATACGACCTGGGCCCAGACGTACTTGAGAAATCTCAAAACCACGGCCTTCGCCTAGTAGCATGTTGGTCTTGGGTACCCGTACGTTTTCAAGTTTAATGTGCATGTGACCGTGAGGCGCATGGTCATGACCAAATACATGCATTGGACCAACAATGTTTACACCCGGTGCATCTAATGGCACTAGGATTTGCGATTGCTGTTTGTGTGTTGGGGCATCAGGACTGGTTTTAACCATACAGATCATAATTTTACAGCGAGGATCACCGGCACCAGAAATATAATATTTCTCACCGTTGATGACCCAGTCATCACCGTCTTCAACAGCCAGTGTTGAGATGTTTTTTGCATCAGAAGACGCAACGTTAGGTTCGGTCATGCCAAAGCAAGAACGTATTTCACCTCTTAGAAGAGGTGCCAACCATTCGGCCTTTTGCCCTGGAGTACCCACTCGTTCTAATACTTCCATGTTGCCTGTATCAGGTGCAGAACAGTTTAATGTTTCAGAAGCTAAAGGTGCTTTACCAAGCTCAACCGCGATATATGCATAATCTAAATTAGATAAGCCTTGGCCTGTTTCAGCATCGGGCAAGAAAAAATTCCAAAGGCCTAGCTCTTTTGCTTTATTTTTAGCACCTTCTAACAATTCCATTTGACGTTCAGAATAGCTCCAACGATCAGCAAGTGTTGCACCAATTGAATAAAATTCCTCTTGGATCGGGATAACATTCTCTTCAATGTGCTTCTTTACCGCAAGGTATAGTGGACGCACAGTTTCAGACATGCGTAAATCGTTTAAGTCTTCAGTGGACATATTTATTTCCTTAAAATTTGGTGAAACCTGGCGCGCTTTACTAACGCTTTATGTCACATAAAGTGAAATGTAGATTTCAGATAAATTAGTTAGAAGATAGTAGTTGAATGACACAACAATGGCTATCACGATCGCCTCAAGAAGCTGAAATTACTGACGTTTTTAGAAAAAACACTTGTTTTAGGGCTTGTCTATAAGGGTGATTTATAGTGATATATCACTCTTATTTTTGAAGCTGGAAATCCTGCGATGTCAGAGCCGAATTAAAATGGGTATCTCCATAATTCCCCAACACGCTATTCGAATAGCCAGTTTTGCTTTATGACTGCGGCCCAAATTTACAGCCTGCTGCTCATTGCCTAGTTCAGGGATAGCGTTTATCCTCCTTATACACTGAATTATGCCGACATAAAAAAGGCTTATCGCAATTTGATTAGTAAAAATCACCGAGATAAGCGCTTACAAAAAATCAGTAATATATACGAGACGATTCAGAAAGAACGTCAATAATCCCAGGGGT
>JBLHNW010000100.1:0-10120 GCA_047622205.1 Paraglaciecola sp. | reverse complement strand
CCTACATGGGAACACGTTTTTTAGCCACAGCAGAAGCCAATGTCCCTGACGATTATCAAGACATGATTATTAATAGTCGTGCCAGTGACATTTTGTATACTCCAAAAATATCAGGGGTGAATGCCAGCTTTATTCGTCAAAGTGTTGTGGATGCGGGTATTGACCCAACAGATTTGACGCCTAAATCTGAATTAGATTTTGGTGACGAGTTGGATGTTGGAAACAAAACACAAGCAAGCGAAAAGAAAGCATGGCGTGACATCTGGTCTGCCGGCCAAGGCGTAGGTTCAATTGACAAAGTGCTCAATACTGCTGATTTGGTAGATAAGCTAGTGACTGAATACCATGCAGCGATTGCAAGTCACCAGCAAAAATACACTAATACATTTGCCAAAATTAATTAACCTGAACTTTGGATACGAAACGTCGAAAAAATTAATTTTTCTTTGTATTTCAAAGTGATAGTTATGACAACTTGCATGGATACTGTATTCGACGGGTAAGTGTTGCTATTTCTGTGCTTATCAAGGCGCGAGCTATGTTATTTAGTTACTCTAAACGCATGGTGAGCAACGCTGAGAAGGGCAGAAAGAGCGGCGCTTACAGGCGTTGCTTATCCAGAACTCAGGTTAATTAGCTGATTAAGACATTGTTATCAACATCTAGCTGACGTGACAGATATACAGCCCTTTAGCTTATACAAAAGACATTTACGTAACGCTATAGATTTACTCAAACAAGGCATAATGAGGGCATATGCCTGTGTCGATTAAATTTGTGAGATCCTCAGTCTTTAGCCCCATTGATCGTTACTCAAACACACCTTCATTTCATGCATTGAACAAGCGAGTTATGTTGGATGTCTTCGTGATTTTTCGCAATTTTTTCATAACTTGAACTAACTGTTGTCTAGTCAGCCACTATTGATAAGTATATGGACATAGATGCTGGCTGCATAACCCAGAGCAACAGCTGGCATCCATTTCAAATGACTAAGAAAAGTATAGTAACCTCTAGCTTGACCCATCAGAGCTACGCCAGCAGCTGAGCCTATTGACAACAAGCTTCCTCCGACACCTGCCGTTAAAGTGACTAGCAGCCACTGCATTTCTGACATCTCTGGCTGCATGGTTAAAACAGCAAACATTACCGGGATATTATCGACTAAGGCGGACATTGCACCCACTAGAATATTAGCTTGCGTAGCTCCCAACTCACCATATATGGAAACTGATGCCAGTTCTAAATAACCTATAAATCCCAAGCCACCCACAGCCATTATTACGCCATAAAAGAAAAATAAGGTATCCCATTCTGCATGCGCTACTCGTTCAAAAATATCAAAATCCTTTACCGGTCGCGATGTGGGGATACTGGATTGTAAGGTTTCATGACCTTTACGCCTTAAATAAAAACCGTATAGTTTCAGATAGGCAAGGCCTGTCATCATTCCAAAAACGGGAGGTATATGCAGGAAACTATGGAAGCTGACAGCGGTGAAAATAGTTGCAACAAACAAGCCGACAATAACCAAACCGCCATACTCGATAGGGGTTTTATTGCCACCCGCACTACTTGGTTTTCCAGCTGGGATTGCGAAGCTCATGATAAACGCCGGTACCAGAAAGTTGACACATGCAGGGATAAATAATTGAAAAAAATCAAAAAAATTGATAATACCTTTTTGCCAGACCATGAGCGTCGTGATATCACCAAATGGACTGAAAGCGCCCCCAGCGTTTGCACCCACTACAATATTAATGCAGCTGATAGCAATGAAGTTTGGATGATCTTTACCCACTGCCATGACTACGGCGCCCATAATTAAAGCTGTCGTCAGGTTGTCTGCTATAGGGGAGATAAAAAATGCTAATAATCCCGTGAGCCAGAACAGACTTTTATAAGAAAAACCATACTCGACTAATTTGTCTCTTAGTGCGTCAAACACACCGCGCTCTAACATGGCATCGATATAGGTCATCGCTACCAATAAAAAGAAAAATAGTTCGGAATATTCAAGGAAGTTATGACGAATGGCAACTTCCAAGAGATGAGAATCCATGTCTCTATAGGCCAGGGCAATCAAAATCCAAATTAAGCCGGCAGCTAGTAACATGGGCTTTGATTTCCGAAGACGTAATTTTTCTTCCAAAACTACAAAGATATAGGCAACGGTACAAATAATGAGCGCAGTAAAACCAACCCAGTTCATGGTTAAATCTATTCTTTCTCCGCTTGAGGCAGATGCAGTAAAGGAAACAATCAGCAGCATAAATAGGGAGATGGAGCGAAACAGCAGAGACGACATGGTATTGCCTCGAATGTGGCGACTAGAATTGGCGCGAATTATAGCGGCCTTTGCAGATCAACAATAAAAAGTATTCTGATAATATTGTCACAGAACAATGTTTATTCATTATTGTACTGCCAATTAATAAGACACCGATGATATCAGCAGCCTAAACAGGGTATTTTGTGGATTCCTTGTCATCTGTGTCCTGATCCGTCTAAGCTCATTTCGTCAACAGACCTGTCCAGAAATATTAACCAAAACCAACCGCAATGAGAAATAATTGACAGGCTAACCAGCTGAGAACTCCAAAATATTGTTACTCACCTACGCCTTTATTTCATGAATAGAACAAGCGTGTTATGTTGGGTGTCTTCGTAATTTTTCGTAATTCCTTGGTAATTTCAACTAACTTTTCCATTTATCACTTGTTTCAGGATCATTAGATCGAAACTTTGGCCCACGACTCCATTAGGCAATATTGTTATGACATTTATAAAATCTATATTACTTGCAGGTGCTTTCTCAACTTCTATTTTTATGGGGGGATGCACAGACAATCAACCAAGCGAAACGGTCACTCAAAACACCTCATCAATCGACAAGCTTTTTGAGGATTACCACCAGTTTAAACTGAGCATCAATCCTATCGAAGCGACCAATGCAGGTATAGAGGGATACAATGGCAAACTGCTTAATTACATCTCCATGGATGTACAAGTTGATCTCATTATTGAATACACGAAATTTCTAGAAACGATAGATAAGATCGAACAGAATGCATTGTCGGACGCAGATCGTATCAGTCTACAAGTCATGAAATGGGATTGTGAACTTAAAAAAGAGGGTTTAGAAAATCCTATGGTTACCGTCGCATCTCCTTTGTTCGATTTACCTAATATTTCGTTGATGCCTATCAATCAAATTTTTTCGTTTCATCTATATATCAGCTCCTTTGCAGAAGTAGGCGGAGCTCAGCCATTTAAAAGTACGCAAGATTATGAAAACTGGTTGAGCAGAGTCCATTTGTTTTTGGATTGGTTGAAAACGGCACAATCTAATATGCAAGAGGGTGTGGCACTGGGGGTTGTATTGCCCAAATCCATCATTCAAAAGATAATTGGTCAACTTGATCAGTTTACGAATCCAAATCTGGAAGAACATATTTTTTACACGGCTATCAAAAACATGCCAGCCGAAATTTCGATTGATGATCGCACTAGATTGGACTCTGCTTATAGAGCGATGATTTCTGAACATCTGATCCCAAGCTATCAAGATTTAAAAACGTTTCTTATGGAAGTCTATCTACCTGCTGGAACTGAAACCGCAGGAATTGGCGCTCTACCGAATGGACCAGCAACTTATCAGTATCTTATTAAATATCACACAAGCACCAACATGACACCCGATGAGATATTTGAATTAGGGAAAAGTGAGGTTGCCCGAATTCGTTTAGAGATGGAAAAAATAAAGGAGCAAGTTGCCTTTAAAGGCGACTTGAAAGCCTTTTTTGCACACGTTAGAACCAGTAAAGTACAAATGCCCTATACGGACCCTCAGCAGGTCATCGACAATTTCAATGCTATTCATGAACAGATGAAAGAGAACTTGGACAAATTGTTTAACATGAAACCCAAGGCGCAATTTGAGGTGAGACGTACTCAAGCATATAGAGAAGCTTCCGCCAGCGCGGAATACAATGCGGGCTCAAAAGATGGATCGCGACCAGGGATATTTTATGTTCCTATTCCTGAAGTCGCTGCATACAATAAATATTCTGACGAGGCTTTATTCCTCCATGAAGCTATTCCTGGACACCACTATCAATTGTCACTGCAACAAGAAAATGAAAATCTACCAAGTTTTTTGCATACCGAAGGTATGGGTGTGTATGTAGAAGGTTGGGCACTATACTCAGAATCACTGGGAAAAGAACTCGGTTTATATAATGACCCTTACCAGTATTTTGGAATGCTCGGAATGGAAATGCATCGTGCGATCCGCTTGGTTGTTGACTCTGGATTACATGCCAAAGGCTGGACCAGAGAACAAGCCATCCAATATTCGAAAGATAATGAAGCTGAATCAGAAGCGTCGATTATTTCAGAGATCGAACGATACATGGTTGCCCCCGGTCAAGCATTGGCTTATAAAGTTGGACAACTGAAAATCAGAGAACTCAGAGCCAATGCAGAAGACACATTAGGAGAGCGATTTAATATTAAAGAATTTCATGATCAGATCCTTGGCTCTGGAAGTTTACCTCTGATGCTACTTGAAGAAAAAATCAATAGATGGATCGCAAAAAACAAATAAAGCTTTAAATCAATGGAGTCAGAAATTAATAGGCTCAATGACGAAGATAACAAACATTCGCTAGATTTTTCGGCGACTAAGTCACTGTTTTTTACTCCCCATTGAAACGGGAGTGAAAAGCAGCGGCGGCTCTGCTACTAGATATTTAATTTTGTTTTGACCCCAATGGTTCAAATTTTCTTTGGAGCAAAGTCGTCTTGTGCGTATTGCTTGAAATGGGGCAGACCAAAAATAATTGCAAGTGTGGCAAACATCAACAACAACATGGGGTACCAAGTATACGGTGTAATGGCCAAGGGCGAAAGACCTGCCAAGGCTGAAACCGTGAGCATTTGTCCGCCGTAGGGCACCAGCCCCTGACAGCCACAAGAAAATATATCCAACAGGCTGGCGGTGCGCCTTGAGTCAATTTGATACGTCTGGCTTAAGTCTTTGGCTATTGGCCCGGCAGTAACAATGCTAATAGTGTTATTAGCGATGGATAAGTCTAACAAACAGGCCAATGAAGCAATGCCAAACTCTGCCCCTTTTTTACTCTTGATCCCAGCGCAAATCTTATTCATTAACCACGTCAAGCCACCATAGGCTTTCATTAAACCGACAATGCCGCCAATGGTAAGGGCGATGATGGCTAGATTTTGCATCCAGCCAATACCTTTTTGAATACTTTGCAGCACTTCCCAGCCGGTAAACGTGCCATTACTTAAACCAATGATTGCCGCACTCAAAATCCCTAAACCCAAAACCACAATCACGTTTATTCCAAGTAGAGCCGTTACGATAATCACCAAGTAGGGCAACATCAACCAAGCATTATAGGCTTGTCCCGTCACGGCTGTTTCGACGTTTACCTCAATAAAAAATAATGCCGAGAGGGTCATAAGGGCTGCAGGAAGAGCTATTATTAAGTTGGCTTTGAACTTATCCTTTAACTTAACACCCTGGGTGCGAGTAGCCGCGATGGTGGTATCAGATATAAAAGACAAATTATCCCCAAACATGCCGCCACCAATCACCACGCCTAAGGCTAAAGCCGTCGGTATGCCAAGACTTTCTGCCAGGCCGATTCCAATTGGCGCAAGGGCGGTAATGGTGCCCATTGAGGTGCCCATGGCAAAGGAGATCCCGCAGCAAACCACAAATAGGCCCGGTAATAAAAATTTTGCTGGAATAATGTCTAAGGCCCAATTCACCGTGGCGTCTCGTGCACCAATATCGATGGTTAATGCGTACAAAGCACCCGCCATAAGAAAAATAAAAACCAACAAAATAATGGTTTTGTCGCCGGCGCCGTGGCAAAAGATATCGACCTTTTCATGTAAACTTAGCCGTGTCTTGCCGGGATTGATGGCCAGTGCATAAGCAGCAGCAAACATGAAGGCCACGAGAATCGGCATGAGTTTAAAGTCTTGGCCAATCACCCCGGACAGCAAAACCATCAATACGAATATCAAAATTGGGCTTAAGCCCCAAAAACTGCCGCTTGTATCTTGCTTCATTTAACGCTCGCTGGTGTCTCTATACTAAGCCTTGATATTACAGGTAAGTATGTATCAGATGTAAGTGGCTTAGAAAGTAGGTCAGGCAACATAGATGTTGATTGAGGATACCCATGGATGCCCTTGTGCGTTGCACATGCTCTGAGTTGCGACAATTACTTGCCTATAACTCACTCCACTGCATAAAACTAAGCACTGCGTGGTATAACCTAAACCTTGCACTCTCCAACAACGCAGCATGATCCGCATTCGATAAAATCACCCACTGCTTATCTTTGGTGGCCAGCTTTTTAAAAAACAGCGCATCTGCATCCATATTGGCAAGAGGATCAGATGCTGCCTGCAAGAGCAGGGTCGGGACAATAATGTTGGCAGCATCCAGTTGATTCCACTGACTCAGGCGATTCCAATCGGCGCGCACCGGGTCAGCAGCGAGAGCGGCTTTGACATAGGCATCGACCGCCTCTTTCGATATGGTGCCCGGAATAATAAAATCTTCAGCGGCGGCTTCTGCTGTGGTTGGTTTTCTGTGAGGCATTTGGCTCTTCGGACCGTCTTCGAATGTCGCCTCGGTATCAATTGGAAACCCGTAAAGCAGTAAATTTTTCACTTTATGTGGATACTTTTGAGCGGTTAGCATCGCAACCAGGGAACCATTGGACCAACCGAAGACGGTTGTACCTTTGAGCGCTGAGTGACGACTGTTAATGTAATCCAACACTATCGAGGTATCTTTTGCAGCTTGCTCTGGGGTATTCCAGCCACTCTTATCCCTGGGTGTTTTTCCATATCCACGTAAATCAATTGCGTAAACGGCCAAACCTTCTTTCACCAAAGCATTCATCATTGATAGGTCTTCTTGTACCGTGACCAGATCAAAATCTGGCAGCGCGCTCCAGGTACGGCCATGAATTAATAGGATCGCTGCTGTCGGTTTTTCGGCACTTCGACTATACAAAGTGAGTTTATGCCCATCATCCATAGTGACCTGTTGTTCAACCAGCGGTGCTGCAAGAGCCTGAATCTGCAATATGAAAAGTGCAATCACGACGGTGGAAATACGCGCAAAAATTACGGTTGCTGTCTTTGTCTTAGGCATTAGATGTGGCTTTTTATTATATTTTTAGTGCAGGAAGAATAGTGGCCCTTTTTACGCAAGTCCAGTAATAGCTAGTTGGCTGGAGCGCCCATTGGGCAATCGGTGTCAATAAACACGCAGAGCTCGGCAATGTCGTTGAATGCCACTTTGTTGTCAATTAAAGAAATTAAAGTCCTTTTTAGAAGTGCTATTTTCAACGAAAAGCAGATGACTGCAGCCAAGCACTTCCTAAATCTTTTCGTTGATAAATCCTCCTAATATTTTCGAACATCATTGTTACAAAACCGAACATTATACTTTAGCCCTAGCAAGCCAAAAATACATAACTCACTGATTCTACGGCATTAAAAATATTGGCACGATACTTCCAATACCAATTCAAACTAGGTAACTAAAGCGTACTCTAATTATGAAAATTGAATTAACAACACAAAAACCATGGAAAAAGTGGACCGCAATCTCTCTGTTTGTCTTGCTGTTAGCTTATGCCACGTACGCAATAAGTGGTAAATCAACGAAATCAGTTTCCGCTGCTAGTTTGAGTTTTCAAACCGTTCAACAGGGCGCCTTAGATGTATACAGTAACGCCTACGGTGAACTCATTTCGGCTAAAGAGCGTTTATTAACCGCGCCAGCATTAGGTAAGGTTTCAGAAATATTGGTACGTCCTGGCACGAAAGTAACACCAGAGACGGTTATTTTGCACTTGTTTAACCCAAAACTTGAGCAAGAAGTTAGCGAATCACGTGGCGAATTAGCCCAGCAGCAGGCGCGGCGTGAAGCGTTTAAGTATGAACAACAAAGCGAACGATTAAATTATCAAGGCAGTATTGCGGATATTGAAGCCGAAATTGAAAAAGCACAACTTGAACTATCGGTAAATGAAGAGCTAATGGGCTTAGGTGTTGCATCAAAAATAGAATTGCAACGAGCAAAATTGGCGGTAAAGCAAGAGTCTGGTCGCTTAGTATTTGAAAAAGAAAAGTTTAAACAATTCATTGAAATGCAGAGTTATCAGCTAACGCAGCGCGATATCACTATTACTCAACAAGAATCACAAGTTGCTTTGCTACAAAAGCAATTGGACAACATGCATGTAAAAGCAGGCATTACCGGTTCATTACAAACATTAGAAGTTGAACTGGGACAAAGTGTCCAATTAGGTGAATCGATTGCAAAAGTAGGTAGCGACGAAGAGTTAATCGCCCGTATTCGTTTGCCGCAGCAACAAGCTGATCAAATTGACATTAATGCCAAGGTAAATATAGATACCCAAAAAGGCATGATCAGTGGACGCATTTCTCGCATTGAAAGCGTAGTAACCAATGGTTCTGTATTGGCCGAAGCAATACTTGACGGCGAATTAAGCTCAAACGCCCGACCTTCTTTAGCCATTTCAGCACAGGTTTTTATTAAACATCAAACCGACGCTTTATATATCCCACAAGTTGCAGGTTTGCGTCCACGCAGCAAGCAATCAGTATTCGTGCGCACAAATGCCAACACTCTAGAGCAAAGAGACATTAGTTTTGGTGACTTGTCCCAAGGTAATTTAATCATTAACCAAGGTTTAGTATTGGGCGAAGAAATAGTTAGCTCCGACACCAGTAAATACAATAAATTCAGCCAGTTATCACTAACAAATTAAAACAGCTAAAGGAAATTATCATGAACAAAGTCGTAGAGATGAACAATATTCACAAACGTTATGATGGCCAACAAATAGAAACTCATGCACTACAAGGTATCTCCTTAGAAATAAATAAGGGTGAATTTGTTGCTATAACTGGCCCCTCAGGTTGTGGAAAATCTACCCTACTTTCTATTATGGGTTTGATGGACTCCGCCAGTGAAGGTGATTATCAAATAGCAAACATTAATACCTCTGGGCTAAAAGTTGACCAACGCACTCAAATTCGTAACGAACACATTGGTTATGTTTTCCAGTCATTTAACCTGATTGATAACCTTACTGTATTTGAAAATGTTGCTTTGCCTCTTGAACATCGTGGCACCAGCATAAGTGAAATAAAACAGCGAGTTGAAGAAGTTTTAACACAAGTAGATATGTTGCATCGTCAAAACTACCGCCCTAATCAACTGTCGGGTGGACAGCAGCAACGTATTGCCATTGCACGCGCTTTAGTGGGTAAGCCTGATTTGATTTTGGTGGATGAACCAACCGGTAACTTAGACAGTAAAAATGGTGACCAGGTCATTGCATTACTTGAGCAACTTAACAAGGATGGCTCAACCATCGTAATGGTAACGCATGATAGCCGTTATTCACGTTGCGCTAATCGCGAAATTCAACTATTGGATGGTCAAATTGTTATTGAACAACAATTGAAGGTGGTCGCATGAGTTTAATGAAAAAAGCCTTATTTAATGGGGTAGCAAGAGTATTCTCGCTACCCAGATTAAGTATTCCGTTGATCTTAACCTTAGGGTTAACGCTAGGGGCAGTTTTAAGTGTAATTGCCATTTCATCAACCCTTTTATATCAGCCATTACAAGGAGTAAAAAACGAGAACTCATTACAAACTTTTGAGTACAGAATCAAAATGTCAGAAACCTTAAGTGTTTCATATTGGAATATGAACCGTTTGGCAGCCTTTGGTGAACGTTTTGCCGATATTGGTGAATGGGCCGGTATTGCCCCCAGTGATCTAGATATTGCTATTAATGACACTGTTTATCCAACGACAGGTTATAGCGCTTCAAATAATATTTTAGACATGTTGGGCGCAAAACTGTTGTTAGGTGACGACGTCACTATGGCATCGCCAGCTAAATATGTGTGGATTTCTGAATCATTATGGCAATCTGCCTACGGTGGTGTTAAATCGGTAATTGGGAAACAATTAAACGCCAATAACAAAAATTACATCATCGCAGGTGTTATTGAAGATG
>JBLHNW010000099.1:0-10140 GCA_047622205.1 Paraglaciecola sp. | reverse complement strand
GGGCACGATAAATAGCAGCATGTAGGCTTAAATGGTCACCAGGAGCACACTTAACGGTAAAGGCAGGGCCTGCAATTCTTGGTATTTGCTGCCAAAGTTCCTTGATAGCAATATCTATAAACTGTTCACGGCCCAAACCGTCGGCATATTCACAAGGCGAGATTTGTACAAAGTCCGGCATTTTCCCCATCGGATTAACCTACAAACTTTTGTGCCATTAACACTATCCAGTATAAGCAGATTCCGACCTGGACTAAAAAGAACGCAAAACGTACTTGCACCCCAAGTACCGAAGTAGTCACCAAATGGACAATAGATTGAGCTAATCTGGCCCCCAGTAAAGCGTAGGCCAATGGATTGGTTATCGCGCTGGAATCGGTGGCCAATGCTGCCAGTAATGTCCCCCCCACAAAAGCGAAACTCTCCACACAATTGCCATAAGCTCTGGCGATACGCTGGCCGAACGCTGGTGAATCTGAGCCATCAGCTTTAAATTCGTTTGCCTCCCGCTCCTTACTCATCACCAGCTGTGTCCGATAGATGGCAATAAAAACAACCAAAAATAGTGTCCAAGCCAGATATCCCAGTAGTGCAAGTATTGTAGCGTTCATCAATCGTGTCCCATCCAAAAAGTAATAGTCAGCAAGACTACTATGTACTGAAGAAACAGGCCAAATAAATTATCTGGCCTCATTTTTACAAATGACCTCGACGCTAGTTACTCATATCAATTTTACTCTTGGCGCAGCGACTTTATTGGATTGGCTCGTGCTACTTTTGCGGCATTACCCCCTACTGTCGCCCAGGCTATAAAGAGTAAAAACAGACCCACCCCTGCACAGATAGGAAACAGCCAATATACATTTATGCGGTATGAGAAGGACTCTAACCACGCCAGCATCGCGTAGACAGATATTGGCCAGGCGATAAAATTGGCAATAATTACCGGCTTTGAAAACTGCCAAATAAGTAAGGCAACAATGTCGCTAATTTGAGCCCCCATTACCTTACGTATGCCAATTTCTTTGGTTCTGCGTTCAGTCGTGAATGCAGCTAAGCCATACAATCCTAAACAAGCAATAACAATGGCCAGCAAGGAGAACACCGAAAACATCTTCACCTGTACCACTTCGTCAGAGTATTGTGCGTCCATCATCTCTGTCAGAAACTGCAGATCAATAGGTTGCATAGGCACGTTGCTTTTCCAGACTGATTCTACTTTGCCCATCAATTCTGCAACATTGGATGTTTTAAAGCTTAAACTGGCCACCCGAAAACGATTGGGATAAAGCATATAAACACTTGCTCGAACCCCAAATTTAATTGAACGAAAATAAATATCGGGGATCACGCCTATTATGTTTAATTGTTGTGACCCTGCAGTATTGCTACTAAGGGTTTTACCTATGGCATCTTCAGGATTGGTAAATCCAAATTTGTGGATAGCTGATTCATTTAGGATCACACTGGCCGTGCCTACTTTATCTTCACCTTCTGGCACAGCCTTCAATTCATCTGAGCCAAATTTCTCACTAAACAACCTTCCCGCAAGGGGTTGAACATCATAGGCTTCAAAAAAACCAAAACCCATGTTGTGAATGTTCAACAGTTGCCGATTCATTTCACCACCACTATTTCCGCCATCTAGTAAGGTGAAGTTATTGTTGTTTTCATTGTCCTGAGATGGTGATTCAGATGAGTAAACAACGGACACAATTTCTGGTAAATTCAACAATTCTTGGCGTAAACTTTCCCGATTATCTCCAGCGTTTCTAATACTGAGTACCAACTTATCTTCACTGACATAGCCAACATCAACAGACTGAGCATAAATAGTTTGTCCGTATATTACTGCTGTGCATATAACCAAGGATATAGAAGTAGCAAACTGCACAATTACTAGTATATTTCTAAGGCTCGATGAACCACTTGATTCTCCCCCCTTACTCGAACTCAAGATATGGCTGGGCAAAAATCGAGATAAGAACATAGCTGGATACAAACCTGCGCCAAGGCCAATCACTAAACCAATTAGAAGCAAAGCCCCAAGTAAACCCAGGTCATTGAATAAGTGAAGTTCTAGTTGTCGACCTAACATCTCGTTATAAACCGGTAAAAGGAGCTCAACTAATACCAAAGCAAACACCATTGAGATAAACACTAAAGCCAGGGCTTCACCAAGAAATTGCACTGCAACCTGAGTACGATTTGCCCCTAAAACCTTACGCATAGCAACTTCACGAGAACGATGGCTCACTCTTGCGGTGGACAAATTCATAAAATTGATACAGGCAATCAACAGAATTAACATAGCAATAATCACAAAGGTATAAATCAGCTCCAGGTCACCCATGGGGCTAAGGTCACCCATATTACCGGCATCTTCTTTTGCTCTAAGATGTAAATCTTCAAGCGACATCAACTTATGTTTCATATTGTCTGATACTTTTGCCCCTGGTGCTAATTCACTGAAATTCTTCTCGAACATTTCTTTAAATGGACTTTCGTTATCAACCCAATAGGTCAAGCGTTGTTGAAATTGCTCTATAGAAACACCTGGGCGCATCTTGAAGTAGGTATAGACATTTACACTGGTCCAGGAACTCAAACCCTGATCATTTTCAACGATGGCGGGGTCTAAGTAGACAATCATTCCTAAATCAAGATGGGTCGCCTCGGGCAAGTTTTGGATCACCCCGGAAACAGGAACGGCGCTTGGCTCAGGTCCGACACAACATACCGTCATGATTTCCCCCACCACATCCGTTCTGCCGAAGTACTTAATGGCCATATCTTCAGTAATGACCAAGTCATAGGGCTTTTTAAATGCACTCTCTTTTGTTCCATGTAAGAACGGCAAGTCAAACACCTTAAAGAAACTACCATCAACAAAGTTTACTGTCTCGGCCAGAGCATCTTCACCCTTTCGTACTGTTGTGCCAAAACGAATAAGCCGCACCCCCTCTTCTACTTCATTGCTGGCATAGTCACGCACCGCCTCCATCATGTTGCCTGCAGAGCGAACGGTCAGAAAGGGCGGTCTAGCGGGGTTAATGTAAGCAGAGTGCATACGCACAACACGATCGCTATCAGTCAACCATTTGTCAAAACCTGTTTCTTCACGAACAAACAGCATGATTAAGATACAACTCATTAAACCCAGCGCTAAGCCTGAAATATTAATGATGGAAAACATGCCGTTTTTGATAATGTTACGCCATGCAGTTACGAGATAATTTTTAAACATGAGCCTTCCCTAATTCCTAATGATAGGTATGAACTGAATAGGATTAACTAAGCAGCACGTACGCTTTGAGTGATGACATGGCCATCAAATAAGTTGATGGTCCTTTTCGCGTAATCCGCATGTGCCGGGCTATGGGTGACCATCACAACGGTTGTGCCTTCTTCGTTTAAGGAACGCAGCATTTCCATCACTTCCTGGCCGTGGGCACTGTCCAAATTTCCGGTAGGCTCATCTGCCAGTATCATGCTTTGATTGCCCACTACCGCTCTGGCTACCGCTACTCGTTGTTGCTGTCCTCCCGACAACTGACTGGGCATATGTTTGGCTCTATGAGCAATCCCTACTTTATCCATAACCTTAATAACCCGCTGTTTACGCTCGGCCGCAGGAACATTGTGATAAAGCAAGGCCAGTTCAATATTCTCAGCAACGGTAAGTTCGTCAATCAGGTTGAAGTTTTGGAATATAAAACCAATGTTTTGTTTACGTATCACCGAGAGCTGTTTTTCAGAATAACCGGATACATCTTCATCATTGAAAAAGTAATGGCCTGATGAGGGAACATCCAACATTCCAATCAAATTAAGCAGGGTAGACTTACCACAACCAGAGGGTCCCATGATGGCAACAAACTCTCCCTTTCCTATCTCAATATTGACATTATTGAGTGCCACTGTTTCCACTTCGTCGGTACGGTACATTCTAGATAAACCATGTAACTTCAACATTATCTTTCACCTTAATTTTATTTGTGTGTTAATTATTTGAATCTATTTTAATTCGGATCTAATTTAGTTTGAGTCGTGCCATGTCCTGATAGCTTGCATAAGGACTGGTGACCACTTTCTCATTAATCTCTAAACCTTCTATCACTTCGATAAAACGGCTATTTCGGCGTCCTAATCTAACGGGGCGTCGAACCGCCTGACTGCCGTCTTCGGTTACTACAAATATCCAGCTTCCCCCGGTATCCTGGAAAAAAGCGCCATTGGGGATGAGTAAAGCTTCGCTGGCATCACCCAGGGTTAATTTGGTCTGAATGGTTTGCCCCCGGCGAATGTCATTGGGTTGCTCACCGGTGAAAATCAAATCCACCTCAAATTGACCATTTTGTACTTGGGGATATATTTTCGAGATAGTTAGCTGATAATCCCCAAATACTGCCTGTTGTCCAATGTCCACACGCCCCAGGTAAAACTCGTCTATAAAAACAGAAAGCTTGTAGTCATTAGGCGTATCTATTTGCCCTAACCGTTCACCAAGCCCTATGCTTTGACCTACTTCAACGTTAAATCCGGATAAAGCGCCATCAACCGGCGCCCTGACGTTCATGTTTTCCAGGTTTTGTCTGGAGATTTCCAGGTTACCCTCAAGCCTCTTACTAGTTTCTTGCAGAAATACCAGTTGTGAGCTTTGCATACGGCTATCTGATTGCTGACTTTCAAGGGTCAAAGCTAAACGATTCTGGTACCAATCCAGGGTGTCCTTAGTATCAGCGAAAACAGATTTGCTAACGGAGCCTGTTTTAACGAGTGCAGCTTCCCGTGCCACCTGCCTGGTGAGTAATTTTATTTGATAGCGGATATCCACGAGATTACGCTTATGTGTCAGGCGGTTTTGTTCGAGATTTAACTCAATAGAGCGCATATTATTCAGTTGTTCCGCGACGCGTGCTTCATTGCCTAATACACTAAGTTGCAAGGACGCATTAGATAACTCAACTATTAAGTCTCCCGCTTTGAGTAAAGCACCATCCTCTACTAGAATGCGTTCCACTCTGCCTCCTTCAATTGCATCCAGATACAGGGTTTTAGCCGGGGTCACCCTGCCTCGAAGGGGAATAAAGTCTTCAAAAATGCCCGAACTTACATTGGAAATGGTAATGCGCTGAGCATCAACACTTAAGGCTCGCCCTGCAGGAACCGCGAATAACAAATAAGCCCCGTAGGCTAAAACACAAGCTCCAATGAACCATGCCGCCCATTTTTTAATGGGGGTAGGTGCATTCTCAATCTTCCTATCCATGCCAGCACCTGACACTGCTCCGGCATTGTCGGCCGCCATAACAGGCCCGTTGACCTGTTTTAATACTGGTTGTATATCGTTTGTTGATTTCAAGATATAACTCCATTAGTACGCAATAACTATGTCAGCTATTACAATTATCGTTCCAAGTTGTATCTATCTGTTTTTATTGAGTTTTTCATTTAAGGTCTTTAAACGCCAGTTAAAACTGTACGAATACGGACAGTTTAATGTACGATAATGAACACATAAATTGATTTGATTATGTGAGATAAGCGAAGTGATGGAAGCTAAGATACTCATTGTTGACGACGACAATGACATATTAACCGCTGGAAAATTATTGCTAAAAAGGCATTTTTCCAACTTAGTAACCTGCTCTAAACCGGAGAATATTCCAGAGATAATGTCCCAGAATCGCTTTGACGCAGTCATGTTAGACATGAACTTCGGCCCAGGAGAAAGTTCGGGAAAAGAAGGTTATCGTTGGCTAAAGTCGATTCTTAAGATAGATCCTCAATCTGTGGTGGTGATGATAACTGCCCATGGTGGAATAGATGTAGCTGTTGAAGCGATCAAACTTGGCGCCACAGACTTTATCGCCAAACCCTGGCAGAACGAAAAAGTGGTTGCCACGCTGACAGCGGCAGTATTGCTCGGAAAAACTCGCAATGAAGCCACTCAGCTACGTCATACCAACAAATTATTAGCAGATGATTCTAATAATGCTCATCACCAACCACTACTTGCCCAGTCTTCCTCCATGCAGGAGGTGCTGTCCTTAATAAAACGCTCAGCGCCTACTGAGGCCAACGTGTTGATTTTGGGAGAAAATGGCACTGGCAAGGAGTTAGTTGCACGGGAGTTACATCGCCAAAGTCTGCGGGAAGAGCAAATATTTATGTCCGTTGACTTAGGTGCCGTATCAGAATCATTGTTTGAAAGTGAGCTATTTGGCCATAAAAAAGGCGCATTTACCGGCGCTAACACAGACCGTATCGGTCGTCTTGAAGCGGCTAATGGCGGCACCTTATTTCTAGATGAAATTGGTAATTTACCTCTACATCTGCAAGCAAAATTATTAACCGTATTAGAGCGACGTCAAGTCACGCCTTTAGGGAGTAATAAGGTAGTTTCCTTCGACGTGAGAATAATCGCAGCAACAAATGTCTCTAAGCAGTCATTAACAGATGAAACGCATTTCCGTCAGGATCTTTTGTTTAGATTAAACACCGTTGAAATCTCTATTCCTCCCCTTAGAGAAAGGTCCGCCGATATTGCTGCAATCACTGATCACTACATCGCCTTATATTGTAAAAAATACGCCAAGCCCGAAAAACACCTGCCTCAGGATGTACTAAGGGTAATGGAAAATTACAGCTGGCCAGGCAATGTAAGGGCATTACGCCATGCGGTTGAACGAGCCATTATACTGAGTGAATCTGAGCTACTAAGCTCAAAAGATTTTCAGCTCGAACAAGACGATAAACTAGGTGATGACAAGCACAGCGGAGAATTTCAGAGCACTTCGGCAGTCAATCCCAAAATATCACCGGATGTCTCTCGAAAAGCAGAAACTACGACTGAACATAATCTCGATAAAATAGAAAAAACGGCCATTGAAAGCGCTTTGCGTACCTATAGATACAATATTAGCCACACTGCAAAAGCATTAGGGTTAACCCGTGCAGCTCTATACAGAAGGATGGAAAAACATGGGCTTTAGAAAATTTTCGTTATTGATTGTTTTGCGCACCATGTTACTGATAGCTAACCTCGTTGTCCTCACAATATTGCTGACCACTCCGGGCTACCATGTTGCGTCGTTAGTAACTTTTGCGTTGTTGATATTTCAATGTACTAACCTGCTTAGTTTTATAACAAAAACCAATCAAGAATTAGTGCGCTTTTTGGATGCCGCCCGTTATGCTGACTTCTCCCAACGTTTCGATCTGAGTACCTTAGGCACTGGCTTTGGTGAATTGGGTCATGCCTTTTCAGATATTCTTGAACGATTCCATTCCGTGCGGTCAAGCAAGGAAGAAGAGTTAGGACACTTAAAAGCCATGGTTGAACATGTGCCAGTGCCAATATTAAGCATTGATAGTGATGGCTTACTTACTCTTTGGAATAACGCTGCCAGAAAGTTATTTGGCACCAATGAGGTGACTAAGTTGGATGACTTGCTGCCATTTGGCGAAGAATTCGCCCAATACCTATCATCCGTACAGATAGGCAAGAAGCGCCTGATCAGCTTTGACATCGACGGCATGGAGCATCAACTAAGCATCTCTGCTACGCAGATCCTAAGAGCAAATAAACAGGAAACATTAGTCAGCATGCAAGATATCCAAAGCGAGCTGGACATTGCCCAATTGCAAGCCTGGCAAGATTTGGTAAGAGTGCTCACCCACGAAATGATGAACAGCATTACTCCTGTGGCATCGCTGGCTAAAACTGCCGTTGATTTGGTTGCCGACACACAGTCAAATGCTTTAACTACAGTCAGTGACAACCCACAATTACTAGAAGACTTGAATGATATCGCTGAGGCCGTAAATACCGTTGCTCGTCGCAGTGATAGCCTGATGCAGTTTGTTGGCAATTATCGAAAACTCTTTCGCCTCCCCAAACCAAATAAACAACCAATCAAAGTCAGCCAATTGTTTGATCAGGTTACCAGGCTAAGTACCCAACATTGGCAAGAAAAAAACATATCCCTTATTAGCAATGTCCATCCCGCTGAACTAGAGATCGGTATAGACTTAGGCATGGTAGAACAGATGCTTATCAACCTCTTACAAAATGCCGAACATGCGGTACAAGGGATGGACAGCGCGCAGGTAAACATATCTGCATTTTTAAATAGACGAGGCCATGTGGTTATTGAAGTGAGCGATAATGGGAGCGGCATAGCAGATGATATTGGCAAGAAAATATTCGTGCCTTTCTTCACCACAAAAAAAGAAGGTTCAGGGGTGGGTTTAGCCCTATCCCATCAAGTAATGCTCGCCCATGATGGCAAAATAAAGTTTGAGCAATGCGACAACGGAGGGGCATTATTTAGGCTAACGTTTTAGTAAAATATCAGGGTAAAAAGAAAAATTTACTACAATAGTGTTCTGAAATGTGTGTTTTGAAAAAATTGGGTATACATTAATTAAGCTGAACTTTGGATAAGAAATGTCTAAAAAATTAATTTTACTGTGTATTTCAAAGTGATAGTTATGACGACTTGCATGAATACTGTATTCGACGGGTAAGTATTGCTATTTCTGTGCTTATCAAGGCGCGAGCTATGTTGTTAAGTCACTCTAAACGCTTGGTCAGCAACACTGAGAAGGGCACAAAAAGCTGCGCTTACGGGCGTTGCTTATCCAGAACTCAGATTAATTACCAGCTAATCTTTCAAAATTTACTTACAAAAACTAAAGGGAAACCATGAAGCGCTTTCTTTCACTTACGGTACTAACATTATTGGGACAATTAAGTGTCGCCAATGCCTCTGCATTAAGCGAACAAAAACTGGGTCAGATACTGTCACATCCTGACAGGCCAACTGCGGACAGTAGAAGAGATGCAGCTCGTTTACCCGCTAAAATAATGGCCTTTTCCGGCGTTGCTGCAGATGATCATGTGCTGGATTTGTTCGCTGGTGGTGGTTGGTATAGTGAATTATTTTCCAGGGCCGTAGGTAAAAACGGGAAAGTATACGTACAAAATGACGAGGTGATTTGGCGCTTCGCCGAAGAAGGTTTAAAGGCGCGTACAAAGGATGCTCGTTTAAGCAACCTCACCCGCTTCGATGGCGTGGCAATTGCCGACATGACAATCCCCGACAATAGTGTGGACATAGCTTTTATGGCCTTAAATTATCACGATTTATTTTTTACCGACACCGTACGTGATGGGAAAACACAGCAACTCAGGGATGAGGTCGTTGACTATAAATCGGCTCTGGCAGCGGTTAAAAAAGCCATGAAAGACGGTGCTGTATTTATCATTATCGATCACTTTGCCAAGCCCGGATCTGGATATGCAGCCGCGAATACCTTGCACCGTATCGATCCAGATATCATCAGATTTCAAATGGATGACATGGGATTCAAATTAGTTGAAGAAGCATTTTATCTACGTAACCCTGAAGACGATTTGGGCAAGACTGTTTTTGACACATCCGTTCGCGGGAAAACCGACCGCTTTATTTATAAGTTTGCAAAAAAATAACAACAAGCATTTCTCTTTCAGCAACTGAATCGCCTAAATAATCGATTTGCAGCTTTTAATCTAAGGTAGATGTCGTCACTTATGTGCGAAGTCGGCAACTCATTTAAAGGCGCACAGCTGCGCATTTACACCAATTCCGAGAAGGAAACTCTTTCATCCTCGAAAACCAATTCCGCTGCTAGACATCTGGTTAACATGAGCTCAGCTTGGCTATTGCAAAAAAAAGCTGTTTCAGATCAAAATTTGGTTGTTTTTTTTACCTATAAAACAAGCAAGTTCAGTTTAATTTACTATACTTTATGAAATATTGACCAACACCGAAAAACTTGTAACATAAGAGGAAATAAAATGTCTCTTCATCATCGTTGCGGCAGCCGCATACCTTTAGTTTTAGACGTCGACATCAAACATATGGGCAAAAAACTAGGAACATCCTGTACCCGAAATATTAATCCTTACGGAGTGTTTATCGAACTCCCGTCAGACCAGCTTGAAGTCAATGACTTTGTCGAAATGCATTTTAAAGATAAACAGAAAAACGACTCCTTTTTACTCCAAAAAGGCTTGGTTAGGCACCAAGGCACAGATGGGATTGGAGTGCTGTTTGCCTACGACAAAAAAGAATTTAGAGCCATGCTAGA
>JBLHNW010000098.1:0-10167 GCA_047622205.1 Paraglaciecola sp. | reverse complement strand
CGCCCAATAAGTGTTTGCGACAACACACTTATGGGTCCCGTCTTCCAACAAGTCGTGCCCCAAGGCATCAATATGGCCATGTACTCGCTGACTAAATATGTTGGTGGCCACAGTGATCTCGTTGCTGGTGCCGTCTGCGGCAGTCGTGAAATGCTACGCCCAGTTCGCGCCACGCGCGGCATTCTTGGGCTCAACCTCGACCCGCATACAAGCTGGATGATCTCCCGCTCACTTGAAACATTAAGTCTCCGTATGGAGCGCGCCGCTGACAGCGGCCGCAAAGTGGCGCAATGGATCGCGGATAATTCTTACATCTCTGCAAAAATCCTCCATCCTGACTTCATCGAAGATAAAGCCTACCAAGCCGTCTATAAGCGCCAATGTTCAGGGCCTAGCTCAACATTCTCTTTCGTGCTGGACGTGTCAAAATTAGACGCCTTTCGCCTGATCAACAACCTGTCTATTTTCAAATCCGCTGTCAGCCTCGGTGGCAGCGAAAGCCTCATCTGCCACCCAGGTAGCACAACCCATTCCGGGGTGCCTGCAGATTTGCGCAGTCAATCCGGCGTAACCGACGGCCTTATCCGGCTATCAATCGGCTTAGAACACCCTGACGATCTAATTGCTGATCTCGACAACGCCTTTCGCGTAACTTTCAAGGATGTATAAACGACGTAAGACTTGAACACTGAGAACTTGAGTAAATATTGCAATAAAGGCTATTGCTAACTCGCCAGAATATAACTGTGGTGCACGGAACATGTCTTAAGGTACAGCACTTTTTTTGGATGCGCTATATAACTCTGAATAGGTGGAAAGTTGTATGTCTTGTTTGGATTTTTTCGTCGTCTAAATGACATTTTAAACGACAACAACTTTGCCACGTTCATGTTAGTCAGATTAGGTGCAGGGGGGAAATACACACTTACATAAGTTTTTATCCGTAAATGTTTTTTCTCTGCGTTCTCTGTGGTGAAAAGTAGTTTTTAGCGGCAGCATTTGTGTAGATGCCTAGTTGGATGTGTATAAGTTTTTTTACTCAAAAAAAAGCCCTGACATTAGACAGGGCTTTTAATAAATGTTGGTATTAGAACTACTCGTCCAGGAAGCTTTTAAGTTGCTCTGAGCGGCTAGGGTGACGCAGTTTGCGCAGTGCCTTGGCTTCGATTTGACGAATACGTTCACGCGTTACATCAAATTGCTTACCGACCTCTTCCAAAGTATGGTCAGTATTCATATCAATACCAAAACGCATTCTCAATACTTTAGCTTCACGGGCGGTTAAACCGGCAAGAACTTCCTGAGTGGCGTCTTTTAAACTGCCACCGGTTGCGGCATCAAGAGGCTGCACAATGGTGCTATCTTCAATAAAGTCACCTAAATGTGAATCTTCATCATCACCAATTGGCGTTTCCATTGAGATTGGTTCTTTAGCTATTTTTAACACCTTACGTACTTTATCTTCGGGCATTAACATGCGTTCAGATAATTCTTCTGGTGTTGGCTCGCGTCCCATTTCTTGCAACATTTGACGAGAAATTCGATTAAGTTTGTTAATCGTTTCAATCATGTGCACTGGAATACGAATAGTTCTAGCCTGATCCGCAATTGAGCGGGTAATCGCCTGACGGATCCACCATGTTGCGTAGGTCGAAAACTTGTAACCGCGACGGTATTCAAATTTGTCTACGGCTTTCATCAAGCCAATGTTACCTTCCTGAATAAGATCCAGAAACTGCAATCCGCGATTGGTGTATTTTTTGGCAATCGAGATAACCAAACGTAAGTTAGCTTCAACCATCTCTTTTTTGGCGCGACGGGCTTTTGCTTCACCAATCGACATACGACGATTAATGTCTTTAATATCATCAATAACTAAGCCGGTTTCATCTTCAACCGTGTTCATTTTACTGATGCAACGCTCTAATTCTTCTTGATGGATTTTCATCTCTGCAGCGTAAGGAGCATTAGAGGCTAAAATCTTGAACAACCAAACAGTACTGGTTTCATTTCCGGAAAAAGCCTTAATGAAATCTTTTTTCGGCATTTTAGCGCCGATGACACAGTGCTTCATGACAATTCGCTCTTGCACACGAATACGATTCATCATGCTACGCATGTTTTTAACCATACGGTCGAATTGCTTAGGGATCAGACGAAATTCTTTAAAAACTTCACTCAGTTCATTAATTTCTTTGCGAGCTTCTTTGTGACTTCTGCCTTTTACATCAATAACATCCCGAGCTTTTTCATATTGCACCCGTAATGCAGTAAATTTTTCACGAGCTTCTTCAGGATCCGGTCCAGTGTCTTCTTCTTCCTCGTCCTCATCATCGTCTTCATCTTCTAACTCTTCTTTAGATAGTTCAGAGCCGACGTGGGTCGCGGTTGGGGCGATATCTTGTGCATTAGGATCCACGAACCCTACGATAATATCGCTCAGGCGGATTTCTTCAGCTTCGAACAAATCCCATTGGTCGAGTAAATAGGTTATCGCTTCAGGATATTCAGCAACCGAACACTGAACCTGATTGATCCCTTCTTCAATACGCTTGGCAATTACGATCTCGCCTTCGCGAGTTAACAGTTCAACTGTACCCATTTCACGCATATACATACGCACTGGATCAGTAGTTCGGCCAATTTCGCTCTCTACTGTGGCAAGTGCTGCTGCTGCAGCTTCAGCAACGTCCTCATCAGTAGTGGTTTCTTGCATTAACAATTCATCGGAATCAGGTGCGTTTTCAAACACCTTTATTCCCATGTCATTGATCATGCGAATGATATCTTCTATTTGGTCTGAATCGACTATATCTTGGGGAAGATGGTCATTGACTTCCGCAAAGGTCAAGTAGCCCTGGTCTTTACCCTTAGCTATGAGGAGTTTTATCTGCGACTGCTTGCTTTGCACCATATAACTTACACTTCTCGAATATTTTGGTTAATAATGCGTCAATTTCATAATCAAAATTATGAACTAACGCTAAAAATAGCTTACTTGCACTGAGGCATTAGCGAATTAGCCAGTATAGCAGACTTCGCACAGTTGTCGCTATATGTTGGGGCATTTATGTTCTTTTACAAGGTGCTATTCAGGGAAATATAAACGAATGATAGTAGGACGCGTTTATCTTTCATACTGCAAAGCTTCTAGCCTGCTGAATATGTATTTCTTGTCTGAACTAAGATCATAAATTCTTGTTTCTCTTCCTTGCTCAATCGTTCTTTGCTTCTCAACTCCTCATACCTTGCAGTTAATTGAGCTTCAATTAATTTATTAAAACAATCCACATATAGATTTTCAGGCTTTGCATCATCAGCCTCGTGGTCTATAGCAAGAAGTTTAGCTAAGTGTTTGCCTAATTCATCTGACCTGAAGTGTTCTAAAATCATACCAGTACTAATGTTATTTCTAGTTAAACAGTATTCATAGAGCTTAATTAGAGCGGGTAAGCCACGTATAATACTGCCATTAAGCACATTTGGATCGACTTCAGGATATTTAGATGCAAGGTAAGGATGATTCATTAAGAGTCGAATCATTCTTCTTATTGGTGATACTGCGTTTTTCTCATGCTTGCTGAAATCAGGTTTGGGTGCTGAGCCCACAAGATTTGCATTATTCAAATCCTTTATTATATCGGCTTTATAGCTTCCCCTATTGGTCTTCTTTCTAAGTTCTTCCTCTAACAAGGTCACGAAATTTACAGCGTTAATTTTAGCAATTAATTCCGTGGCTTCTACTTCCAGTGCAGCCTTGCCTTCAGCACTGTTAATATGATGGCGCTTTAACAAATTATCAAAGAAGAAGCGTGATAAGGGCACCGCGTCAGAGGCCAGTTTTTCCTCAAACTCGTCTTTACCAATTTTTCGTACTAAAGTATCTGGATCTTCTCCATCAGGTAGAAATAAAAACTTCATTTCTACTCCATCTTTTAGATATGGCAGAGCGTTTTCCAGAGCACGCCAAGCAGCTTCACGGCCAGCTCGATCGCCATCATAGCAGCACACCACTTCGCTGGTGGCACGAAACAACATCTGGATATGTTCAGCAGTTGTGGCTGTACCCAGAGAGGCTACAGCATAATCAATTCCAAACTGTGCCAGAGCGACTACATCCATATAACCTTCAACAATCATCAGGCGTTTCAAACTTCGATGAGCCTGTTTCGCTTGATAAAAGCCATATAATTCATGACCCTTATGGAAAATTCGGGTTTCGGGTGAATTAAGGTATTTTGGGCCCCCATCGGCCATTATTCGTCCACCGAAGCCTACTACACGGCCACGTTTATCACGGATTGGAAACATTATACGTTCACGAAAAAAATCAAATCGGCGGCGATTATCGTTTTCAGTAACCAGTTTTAAATCGAGCAACTGCTGTTGGGTCTGAGGAGTACGTCCAAAGGTACTTAATACTGCATCCCATTCGGACGGGGCGACGCCTATGCCGAAGGCTTTAACAATTTCACCGCTCAAGCCACGTTGTTTCAAATAATCGATAGCTTTGTCTTTGTTGGCGTGTGTTTTCAACTGTTGGGCAAAAAAGCGTGCCACATTCTCCATTAACTCGTAGTCATCGATTTTTTGCTGCTTTTGTTCCTGGCTCGGAGCGGGCGCAGAATTTTCTTCTCTGGGCACCTCAATGCTATGGTATTGGGCTAATTCCTCAACCGCCTCAGGAAACTCCAATCGGTCGTATTCCATTAAAAATGAAATGACATTACCGTGAGCGCCACAGCCGAAGCAGTGGTAAAACTGTTTATCTTGACTGACGGTGAAAGATGGGCTTTTTTCATTGTGAAAGGGACAACATGCCTGGTGATTGCGACCCGCTTTTTTAAGTGGCACACGGCTATCGACCAGTTCGACTATATCAGTACGAGCTATCATGTCGTCAATAAATTCGCGTGGAATACGGCCAGCCATAAAAGGTTCCAGGTTGATAGATTAAAGCTTCAAAATATTAAAAGGAAATTGCACCAGATGCTCCGTCCCGCTGAAACGCGCAGTTTGAGGTAGCATGGGTATATATTGCCATACAGTGGAAGAGTATTGAGAATTTTTTCTCGATTAAAACAAACAAGCCGCAATAATTTGCGGCTTGTTTTATATCTAGTAGATAGCGTACTTTCAGGGGATTAATTTAGCTTTAATCTTACCGCTGAGCTGGCCCATATCGGCCCTGCCTTGTACTTTGGGTTTCAACCAAGCCATCACTTTGCCCATATCTTGCATTCCACTGGCAGCAGTTGCAGACATAGCCTGATCGATCAGCGTACTAAGTTCGCTTTCGTCCATGGCTTGGGGCAGAAATTTCTGTAGAACTTCTATCTCAGCTAGTTCAACAGCAACTAAATCTTGACGATTCGCTTGCTCAAACTGACTCGCAGAGTCTTTTCTCTGCTTTACCATCTTAATCAAAATGACAGTAATATCATTGTCATTAAGCTCAATACGTTCATCTACCTCACGCTGCTTGACGGCAGCCAGAGTCATACGAATGGGATTAAGACTAACTTTGTCTTTAGCACGCATTGCGTCTTTTTGAGCGTTTTTTAAATCAGTTAACAAAGGCATAGGTTTGACTCGATGAAAAACTAAAAAAAATTGAGATTAAAACTACTAAAGACGCTGCTATTATCATCGGACAACAGCGCGTCTTATGAGATATCTAGTACAATCTGATGCGACGAGCGTTTTCGCGAGATAACTTCTTCAAAAGACGTTTCTTTGCAGCAGCTTTCTTGCGCTTACGTTCCCAAGTAGGCTTTTCAAAAAATTCGCGACGACGAACTTCAGAAAGAACACCTGCTTTTTCACATGAACGCTTAAAACGACGCAATGCAACATCAAATGGTTCGTTTTCTCTAACTTTAACGATTGGCATTAAAATCTCACCTCAAAAAATAAATTTACTATATCGGCCAGTGCGAAAAGCAGCTGACGCGGTTAAAAATGGTGCGGAATTCTAATCATATCCATCGCTATTGTAAAGTCTTGTTAGCGCATAATTTCAAATATGTGCTACAACGTTGCAAGTTTTACTTGGCAACAGGTAGAATGCGCGACAATTATTACTCTAGATAGACAAATTAAGATGCGTGTTATAGGTATAGAAACTTCATGTGATGAAACCGGTGTAGCGGTTTACGACGAGCATGCTGGCCTAATGTCCCATCAATTATACAGTCAGGTTAAATTACATGCTGATTACGGCGGCGTAGTTCCTGAATTAGCCTCTCGTGACCATGTGCGTAGAATTATCCCATTGATTAAACAATCACTTGCGGATGCTAATTGTGAACCTTCAGATATTGATGGTGTTGCTTTTACTAAAGGTCCGGGATTGGTGGGTGCCCTGCTGGTAGGCTCATCAGTAGCTCGCAGTTTGGCCTATGCCTGGGATGTACCCGCAGTCGGTGTACACCATATGGAAGGACATTTGCTGGCACCAATGTTGGATGAACCTGCGCCGCAATTCCCGTTTACAGCCTTATTAGTCTCTGGAGGTCATACCATGCTGGTTGATGTCGCGGGAATTGGTTGTTATGAAGTCTTAGGTGAATCTTTAGACGATGCGGCTGGAGAAGCCTTTGACAAAACCGCAAAGTTGCTTGGCTTAGAATATCCTGGTGGGCCATTGTTAGCTAAGCTGGCGGAGCAAGGGGAGGCTGGGCATTATAAATTCCCAAGGCCGATGACCAATAAACCAGGGTTGGACTTTAGTTTTAGCGGCTTAAAAACATTTGCCGCAAATACCATTCGTGCCGCAGATAATGAGTTTCAAACCCGAGCCAATATCGCCTTTGCATTTCAGGAAGCGGTTGTAGATACCTTAGCAATAAAGTGTAAACGCGCACTCAAACACACAGGTTCAAAGAGACTAGTCATTGCTGGGGGAGTGAGCGCTAACACGCAATTGCGTCAACAGTTTGGTAGCATGATGAGCAGCTTAGGCGGTGAGGTTTTTTACCCCAGACTAGAGTTTTGCACTGACAACGGTGCGATGATTGCTTATGCCGGGTTGCAACGCTTGTTGGCAGGTCAAATTGAACCTCTGTCCACTAAAGCCCGACCTCGCTGGTCTTTAGAGGATTTGCCCCCAATCTAAGTACTATTGACAGAAAACATAGCAGTTTTAAGGGGCTCTTCGGTTTCTGTGCGTAGTTTTAGCATTTGCGAAACGCAAAGTTGTCGCTATCTTATTCATCGGCCTTGCCTTTATTCCAGATTTTATTTTCTTGTTTGCGCCATAAACGCACAATATTTTCTTTGTGACGTAGCAAGATCAAAATTGATAACATGGCAACTGGCAGAGTATATGCGGGTTTTATGAACCAGGTGAATATTGGCGCAAGGGCAACTGATATTAATGCGGCCAAGGATGAATAACCACTAAGTAAGATCACCGTTACCCAACTGCCAATTAACATTAAGGATAGATCTAAGCCGATCGGTAACATTGTACCAAATGCTGTGGCTACTGCTTTTCCTCCTCTAAATTCAAAGAATATGGGGAAAATATGCCCCATACATGCAGCCAAGCCCACTAAACCGAGGGAAAGTGGCTCAAATCCTAAGAAATATCCGCCCCATACTGGAACTGTACCTTTGAGAACATCAAATACTAAAACGAGTAGAGCTGGGAATTTGCCCCCCAAACGTAAAACATTTGTGGCACCAGGATTGCCGGAACCCGTATTGCGTGGATCAGGTAAACCAAAAAGTCTGGATACCAATACCGCACTGGAAACTGAGCCAAGTAGATAGGCTAAGGCGAGCAATAAAATTAACAATGCTGTCATGTACTTATGTTCATCAAACGGGGTACAATTTGTAGAATATCGCAAATTATAAAAAATAACAGTGCGGATCATCTTTGGACAAAATTTATATTGAAGGCTTGCAAGTATATTCCTTGATTGGGGTATATGACTGGGAGCGTGAGGCAAAACAAAGACTGTTGGTAGACATGCAGTTATTTATTGATCTTTCTCGAGCCGCGAAATCTGATCAGGTAAACGACACCTTAAATTACGCAGAGGTAGCGTCCTGTGTAGAACAAGTTGCAGATATCAGTGAATTCGAATTGCTCGAAGCTCTTGCTGATGCCATGGTTGCCAAGGTGTTTTCGCAGTTTCCAGTGCAGAAAATAAGTCTCAAGTTAAGTAAACCGGATATTTTACCCAAGGCACAAAATGTTGCTGTGGAATTGATCAGGGAAAGGCGCTTGTGACTAAAAAAGAAAATTCTACACACGCTATTTTTATCAGCGTAGGCAGTAACATCCAACGTGAAAAGCATGTTAGGGCGGGTTTACAAGCCATGTACCTTGCTTTTGGAGAATTGCGCTTATCATCCGTTTATGAAAGTGAAGCCGTGGGTTTCTCCGGAAGTCATTTTTACAATCTGGTTGTGCAGGCACAGACTAGCGAGACCGTTCAACAGGTTTGTGCTCGGCTAAAAAAAATTGAAGAAGAAAATCAGAGAGTTAGAGGCGACAAAAAATTTGCGCCGCGTACCCTGGATCTAGATCTACTATTATACGATGATCTGATTGATGATGAGTTAATTGAGTTACCCAGAGCTGAGATCCTATTTAATGCATTTGTGTTGCAGCCGCTGGCCGAAATTGCTGCAACAAAAGTTCACCCATTGGTGGGCAGAACATACCAATCGTTATGGAATGACTATGACAAATCCAAACAAAAACTTTGGCCAGTTGAATTTACATGGACTGCAACTCACCAATGAGTATATTTGAGATAATAATACTTGCGATTATTCAAGGTATCACTGAATTTTTACCTATTTCTAGTTCCGCACATTTAATACTTCCATCTGCATTGTTTGGCTGGCAGGACCAGGGCTTAGCCTTCGATGTTGCAGTACATGTTGGCAGTCTATTGGCTGTTATCATCTATTTTCGGGCAGATATTAGTCGTATGTTAGTTGGATGGTTAAGTTATGGTTTTGGCAAAAATCAAACAACAGACAGTAAATTGGCGTGGTGGGTGATATTAGCGACTATTCCCGTGGTTATTATCGGTTTCATGTTCAAGGATTTGATTGAAATATATGGCAGATCTGCTTTGGTTATTAGCTGTACTACCATAGGCTTTGGTTTGTTACTGTGGTTTGCTGATTACTCAGCAAAACAGCTGAAAGATGTTAACCAACTTGGATGGCGTGGCGCCCTGATTATTGGTTTTTTCCAGATATTGTCTTTGATTCCTGGCACTTCCCGTTCGGGCATTACCATGACGGCTGGCTTGCTAATGGGCTTGACTCGCGACGCGGCTGCAAGATTTTCGTTTCTATTATCTATTCCCACAATTACCGGGGCCGGACTATTGGCATCAATGGATCTCATCCAGGCTAATCAGGCGGTTGATTGGATGTCGATGCTTTATGGTGTGATTTTGTCTTTTGTCAGTGCTTACGCCTGCATCAGCTTATTTCTTGCCTGGATTTCACGGATTGGCATGTTACCCTTCGTCATTTACCGTCTTATTTTAGGGGCAGTGCTACTGTATTTTGTCTTTGGTTAAGGAATCGGTTTAATTCCAATATGGTAATTCCGTTTTGGGCAGCCATCAGCATAGGTAAATAAGATTATGAACGAAACTATTTTTGATAAAATTATCAGTAAAGAGATCCCAGCAGAGATCATTTATGAAGATGATTTAGCCTTGGCGTTTAGTGACATTAACCCCCAAGCGCCCATTCATTTTTTAGTTATCCCTAAAAAACAGATAGCCACGATCAACGATATCCAGGTTGCAGATAAAGAGCTAGTTGGACATCTGTACTGGGTGGCTGCGCAGATAACGGCTGACTTAGGTGTTGCTGAGCAGGGATACCGTGCGGTGATGAATTGCAATGAATATGGTGGACAAACTGTGTATCACATTCATTTACATGTGTTGGCGGGAAAACCTATGGGCTGGCCTCCTTATACCGATAAAATGAAAACTGAATAACAGTTTAAAATATAAAACTACTAAATGGCCTACCACTATATACACTAGCTTGTCTTGACATTAGCTTGCAGTAAAAATTCAGGTACCCGATCACGTTCCATCGGTTTCGCATGGTAATAACCTTGTTGAAAGTCAACCCCCATGCTGCTCAGCTTTTGCGCTTGCAGCTCAGTTTCAA